>JBFYZC010000029.1:0-5406 GCA_041309705.1 Bacillota bacterium
TAACTATCATGATGCCTAATATGCAACAAGCAATGAAACAGGTACAAAAGATGCAAGCCGATATGGCACGTGTCCAGCAGGAATTAGAAACAAAGGTTGTGACTGCGTCAGCTGGTGGTGGTATGGTCAAAGTCGAGGTCACTGGAAAATTGGAATTCAGTAAAATTGAGATTAATCCAGAAGTAGTCAGCAGTGATGATCTGGAAATGCTGCAAGATCTGGTTTTGGCAGCAGTCAATGAAGGAATTAAAGCGGCACAAGACATGGCAGCCAATGAAATGGCAAAAGTGACCAAAGGAATGAATATCCCCGGTCTGCCGGGACTATTTTAATTATGCTGTATCCAGCCCCAATGCAACGTCTAATTCAAAATCTATCAAAGTTACCAGGTGTTGGTCCGAAAACTGCCCAACGCCTGGCTTTTCATGTTTTAAAAATGAACCCCAATGAAGTTGCACAGCTAGCAGAGGCTTTAGTTGAAGCACATCAGAAGATTGGTTTTTGTGAAACTTGTGGACAGCTTACGGAGACTAATCCGTGTCAGATCTGTGGTGATGCTAATCGGGAACAGTCTCAGCTTTGTGTAGTTGAAGAACCGCGCGATGTAATCACTCTGGAGAAGACACGTGTCTATCATGGACAGTATCATGTTTTGGGTGGAGCAATCTCGCCCTTGGAGGGGATTGGCCCTGATGAGCTGAGGATTAAGGAATTATTGCAGCGTCTCGAAGCAGGAAATTTTACCGAGCTGATTATTGCGACTGATCCCAATGTTGAAGGAGAAGCCACTGCGCTTTATCTGAGTAAACTACTGCGTCCAATTGGTTTGAAAACTACGCGACTGGCACGTGGCTTACCAGTAGGTGGCGATCTGGAGTATGCTGATGAAGTTACTCTGGGAAAAGCTTTTGAAGGCAGAATTGAAATATAACTGAAGTATTACATAACTATCCAATCATCTAGTTGAGGTTAGACTGGTGATTGGATTTTTTTATTTCGCTGAAAAGCTTGACAAAAATTATTTTGATAGATATAATTTGAATGAACATGAACAAACACTAATTAACAAGAAAAAACGTTAATGAACGTTAAAGATTTTAGGAGGTGAACTTTAATGTTTATTGAGGAAAGACATCAGCAGATTTTGGAAATGATTAATAATCATGGTCGAGTTGAAGTGAGTGAATTATGTCAACTTTTTGAGATTTCGCCTGATTCAGTACGACGTGACTTGAGGTTGATGGAGGAAAAAGGGTTAGTAAAGCGTACTTATGGGGGGGCGATTCTGCCAGAACAAGTAAGTCAAGTTGAAATTTTTGCAGAACGCATCAATTTTAACCTGTCGGAGAAACAGAGTATCGCAAGAACAGCGGTCTCGTTTATTGAAGAGGGTGACACATTGATGCTTGATGGAGCAACAACCACGTTGCAGATGATTCCCCTATTGATAAATTATAAAAATTTAACGGTGATTACTAATTCGGTGCAAATTGCATTTGAATTAAATCGGGTGGTCGCACAACACCGTTTAATTTTATTAGGAGGTATGGTAGTCAAAGAGACTGGAAATGCAGTTGGTTTTGAAACGGTTAATGCCATTCGGGAATTGAAAGTCGATAAAGTTTTTTTGAGTCCGTGCGCACTCTCGTTGGAACAGGGATTAACAATGGCGGTTTATGAAGAAGCAGCAGTAAAAAGAGTAATGCTTCAAGCAGGCAAAGAGATTTTTATTTTGGCTGGGAGCGAGAAGTTTAAGAAGCAACAGGCTTTATGTAAGTTTGGAATCTTAAAACCAGAATATGTGTTGATTACTGATCGACAATTGGAGCTGGAATTGAAGGAGAAATTGGAGCATAAAGGACTTCAGGTAATTTTGAGTAACGTATAAACTGATTTTTGAGAAAGCAAGTTGAAGAGGAGTTGATTTAATGGGATATAAAAATTTTGCGACGGCGATCTATTTTACCATTAGAGATTTAACCAAAATTACTGATCTTGAGATGTTAAAACTAGTGTGGGAACAATTTGAAAGATATGTAAGTTGTAATAAAGTATATCTGGAGACTTACCGTGGTCAAAGTATTTTGACTTCAGAAGCAGAAAGAGAAAAATTATTATCTTTTAAATTATTTTTTGAAAGTAAGGGAATTAAGGTTGCAGCAGGAATTACTCCTATACAGCTTAGTGAGGATATTTTTGTTTCCTTTTGTTATACTAACCAACAACAAAAAACAGAGTTGCAGGAGATTGTAAAAGAAACAGCGGAGATTTTTGAAGAAATTATCTTGGATGATTTCTATTTTACTAATTGTTGTTGTGAATCATGCATTGCGGCTAAAGGGTCACAAAATTGGAGTGAGTTTCGAATTCACCTGTTACAGCAGTTTTCTGAGGAGATTTTGATTAAAACAGCAAAAATGATTAATCCAAAGAATAGATTAATCATTAAGTTTCCCAATTGGTATGAGGATTATCAAGCTACTGGCTATGATCTTGAGCAAGTAGCAGCAAGTTTTGATCTGATTTATACTGGAACAGAGACACGTAATGCACCTTATACCCAGCAGAATCTACAAAGGTATCTGAGTTATTTTTTAATGCGTTATCTGGAAAATGTGAAGCCCGGAAAGAATGCAGGTGGCTGGTTTGATACCTTCGATTGTCATTATAATTTGGGTGCTTATGCAGAACAGGCTTATCTGACACTGTTTGCCAAGGCGAAAGAGGTTACTCTTTTTTGTGCTGGATTACTCTTAACCTCGGGTAAGATCTTTCTGCCTTTAATAGGATATGTCTTTGAGACTGTAGATGCTTTTTTGGAGAAATTAGGTGAACCAATTGGAATTGCTTGTTATAAACCATATCATTCTACTGGAGAAAAATATCTACATGGTTATCTAGGGATGATTGGTCTGCCTTTAGAGCCAGTATCTGAATTTCCTACCTCAGCAGAGTTGTTGCTATTGACAGCAAGTGCGGCTCATGACCAGCAATTAGTGGCAAAGTTGAAGGAGCATTTATTAAAAGGGAAGAAAGTCATAATCACTTCGGGGTTATTGCGTGAGTTAGCGAAACGTGGTTTATCTGAGTTGGTTGAGGTTGCTTATTCTACTCAAAAAGCAGCAATTCAGCTTTTTGCTTCTTCAATGTATGAATGTTCTTATAGTAATTATTTCCATGCTGCAAAAGAGATCTTGATTCCTCAAATTGAGTATGCCACTAATGATACCTGGCAATTAATCTCTGGGATCAGCGAGAATCAGAATTTTCCGATCTTGCTTAGCAGTAATTATGGTAAAGGAAAAATCTATCTGTTAACAATTCCCGAAAACTTTGAGGATCTAGCTTATTTTCCACCGACAGTTTTGAATAAATTGCGTGAAATATCAGCAGATGGTCTGGGAGTTTGGCTTGAAGGCGAGAGTCAAGTAAGTCTTTTTTTGTATGATAATCGCAGTTTGATTGTTGAATCTTTCTTACCATATAATACTGAAGTAAAGCTGGTAATTAAAGAAATCAAAGTTAAATTGGTTGATCTGATTGAGGGGGAAGAATTTTTTGGTGTGATTGAGAATGGGGTAACTCGTTTTAAATTAATACTTAAGCCTGGCTCGTATCAAGTTTTTCAATATCAATCAATGTAAATAAAAAGTTTGAGGGATGATTATTATGAAAAATAAAACTAATATTATTAATTCATTCCAAATGTTAAAAGGCAATACTCGTATTTCAGTACTGTTTGAGCCAATGTGGGGGATTCCTTTTATCCTTTATAGTTTATATCTGAGTTTATATATGAAATCACAAGGGGTTACGGATCAACAATTAGGCTGGTTAATTGCAATTGGCTGTTTTTCTGCGGTTGTTTTTTCTTTATTTAGTGGGACAATTACCGATTTTCTGGGCAGAAAACGAACCACCTTCATCTTTGACTTTCTTGCTTGGCCATTATCATTGTTAATTTATCTACTGGGCAATAATTTTTGGTGGTTTGCCTTAGCTACCCTTTGTAATGGTGCTGCTAAGGTGACCGCAGTTTCGTGGAATTTAATTTTGATTGAAGATGCTGCTCCCCAAGAGCAGATTGCGGCATTTAATTTGGTTAATACCATTAATATTTCATTCGGTCTTTTGACACCGGTGTCAGGATTGATCGTGAATTATTTAGGAATAGTTAAGGCAGAAAAAATTTTATTAGGAATAGCAGTAGTGAGTATGAGTCTAATGACTTTGATTCGTAATTTATATTATCAGGAGTCAAAAGTTGGGCAAGAGATTATGGCAGAGCGACGTACAAGGAGTGGAAAAGTTTATTTTCAAATTCCGGACTATCAAGTATTATGGAATACTTTAAAAATCAAACCTAAATTAATGCTCTGTTTAATTGTGGTGGTTATTTTTAATATCTATCTGCCAATTGGAACTTACAATAGTCTCTACTATGCGCCATATTTAACTGAAGTTTTGCAACTTGAAAAATCAAGTATTGCTATTTTTGGCTGGATTAACGCACTGATTATGTTTTTAGTTTTTGTAGTGCTGATTCCTAGATTAATGAAGCAAAGAGCCAATCAATCAATCTTAGTCGGCTTGAGTTTGCAAGCGCTAGCAATGCTTGGATTTATGCTAATTCCAGCTGGGCGTTTTTGGTTAACCATTTTCTTAGTGGCAGTTTTTGCGTTTGGTTTTGGAATCTCGAAATCATTTATTGATAATTTTATCGTAATGACTACTACAGATAAGGAACGCTCTGGAATTTTTGCCTTGAATAGTACAATCATTGCCATAATTAGTGTCCCGCTTGGTTTAGCTTCTGGCTATCTATATCAGTTGCAACCGAGTTTAATCTATTTAATATCATTGATAATGGTACTCTGTAGTTTGGTAGCGATGTACTTTTATTTGAAAATTGAACGAAAGGTAGACGAAGAAGTGGCGGTGAACATTTGATTTTGGGAGTTGAGGTTGAATGAAACTATTAGCAATGACAGTCTTTTGTGTTGATCTTTATCAAAATCAAACAGAATTACTTGAGTTAGTTGGGGGTAATGCCCTTAATTTTGCAACTCAAGCAGTAAAGAGTGGTTTGCCAGATGTTGCAGTTTTGGGTGCGGTCGGAAATGATCGTTAGATTATGCCTAAATTAGATTTGAGTTTTATTAGTGGCGACTTTGAAATAATTGAGCGTTTAAAACCTATTTCAACACAGCATAAAGGATTAATTGTAGTGACCCTTGGTGCAGGAGGCAGTGTGACACTATATCAAGGTCAGGAATATTCTCAAGCAGCAATTGTGGTTGATAAAGTAGTAGATACTACAGGTTGTGGTGATGCATATCAAGCAGCCTATACAGTTAGTTGGTCTCGGAGTAAAGATATTCAGCAAGCAATGTTGGCTGGAGCAGA
>JBFYZC010000030.1:0-5601 GCA_041309705.1 Bacillota bacterium
TAAAGATTCGTCCTTTATTAGAAGGCGGATGATGCAGTGCAATTACTTCACCAATAAACTGATTCAAACGATTGGTGGAAATACGGAAAGTATATGACTCCATCACCTGATTTACTAATGGTAATAACTTTGATAAACGTTGTCCCGATAAGGCAGACACAAAAAGAATCGGAGCATAGTCTAAAAAGCTCAACGCATCACGTATCTGATCAATGTACTCATCCATAGTATGATTATCTTTCTCAATCAGATCCCACTTGTTCACCAGAATAATACAGGCTTTACCAGCATCTTTAATCATCCCGCCAATCTTTTGATCCTGCTCCGCCACCCCACGTGTGGCGTCGATCACCAAGATTGCCACATCAGAACGTTCAATTGCCCGCATTGCTCGCAACACACTATAATACTCCACCGAAGTTTCCACTTTTGATTTGCGCCGAATTCCCGCCGTATCTACCAGCAGATATTGCTGCTCGCCCGAGATTAAAGGTGTATCAATTGCATCACGTGTCGTGCCCGGTTGATCACTGACGATAACCCGTTCCTCACCCAATAAAGCATTAATCAAAGACGATTTGCCGGCATTTGGTCGTCCTGCCAAAGTAACTCGAATTGTCTCCAGCGACTCATCATTTTCTCTTTCGGGCACTTGTGAAAGTACTGCATCAAGGAGATCACCAATATTTCGACCATGCTCGGCTGAGATTGGAATTGGTTCTCCCAAACCAAGACTGTAAATCTCCGGATCAATCATTTGTAAAGCAAAATCTTCAATCTTATTTACTGCTAAAATTACGGGTCTTTTAGTTTTCCGTAAGAAATCTGCTACCTGATAATCCGAAGCAGTTAATGATTCGCGACCATCTACCACCATAATTACCGCGTCTGCTTCTTCCAGTGCAATCTCCACCTGTTTACGAATCTGTTGCTGAATATGATCTGCTTCATCAGTCACTCCACCGGTATCAATTAAAAGAAATTCTCGTTCCAACCATTTAGCATTTACATAAAGCCGATCCCTGGTCACGCCAGGCGTATCTTCGACAATTGCCAAGCGTTGTTGGGCGATTCGATTAAATAAAGTTGACTTTCCAACATTAGGACGACCCACAATTGCCACGATTGCTCTTTCCAAAAAAAACACATCCTCTTATTTATAAATGTTGAATCTAAAAAACAAACATAATTTCCTTACTTCATAAAATAAACAAAATTCCTTTACTATTATTTTGCATCCAGCTTTTGGGATGCACAGCTTAATAGGATATTTTGTGCATTTTATATCGAAATATAAATATCCTGAAGCTGATTACAGATATATTCAAGCCAAGCCGCCGCTTGAGTTGGGGCAATCTGAACATTTTTGGGCTGACAGGCTTCACACAGTTCCACCAAGGAAACTCCATCCAAAAAAAGATTCTCATCTTGTTTCAGTGTAATCTGGGGAATTAAATAAACCGTCTTCGGCGTTGCATTATGCTGCAGAATAGCGGCTTGTAAATCTTTTCCCGCTAACAGTCCGGTGACCGTAACAGTTGAGCCCAAGAAACTATTCTTCACTGGTATAATCTCCAGCTTAAATTCCAAACAGGTTGCCGCAAAAACTGCTTTCAGCTTCTGCCACATTGGAAAAGCTGATTCTCCAGTTAGAATTACCAGCTCGCCTGAGAATTCAGCTAATTTTTTTTGATAATGAGGAAATTCCGTCTCAAATTCAGTCAAAAACCAACGTACTAAGCCTAATCCGTTATCTAATTGCAGATAATCTTCATAAAATTCATCCTCTGGAACCTCACGTCCAGCAATAATGTACCACTCATCTGCCGGGAAGACAAATCTAGTTCCTATTTGAGCTAAAAACTTCTGCTGATAAAGCTCAACTATCTCCAATACCTGATTCGCCTCCGCAGCATTATAAGGACGAAGGGCAAACAGTCCTTGTCGATGTTTCGTTAACCCTACTGGAACAACTGCCAAACTGTTGACCTCTGGAAATAACGCAGCTAAATCTGTGATTGTTTGCTCCAAAATAATACCATCATTAATTCCCGGGCAGAGAACCGCTTGGGTATGTATGGTAATTCCCGCCGTTGTCAAGCGCTGTAATTCCTGCATAATCTGTCCTGCTGTTTTTGAACCCAGCAGTCTTCGACGCACTTGTGGCTCAGTGGCATGCACTGAAATATAAAGCGGGCTAAGACGCATCTCTAAAATTCGTTGCCAATCCGACTCATCTAAATTGGTCAAGGTGATATAACAACCATGCAAAAAGGAGAGACGAAAATCATCATCTTGAATATATAAGGTGTCGCGTTGTCCAGTTGGCAGCTGATGGACAAAACAGAACATACAATGATTTTTACAACCACGAACCCCATCAAAGAGAAGTTCTGCAAAACCTAGCCCCAGATTCTCCTCTGGCTCTTTTTCCAGCTCAATCTCCCAGAGTTCACCGGATACTTTCAAAACTTCTAAAGTAAGCTCACTCTCAGCACTAAATGATAGATAATCAATATAATCTCTCAATTCAGAGCCATTAATACTAATCAGATAATCACCTGGTTCGATCTCATACTCTGCTGCCAGACTTTCTGGCGCGACTGATTTAATTAAAGCACCGTTATTTTGCATGTAAAATCCTCCATAGGTGTGAAATAATTCGCGTTTTAACAATCATCTCCTGCCAAACCAAGATTATTTTTCGGTTACTAAATACTTTAGAATAAAGGTCTTTTATTATCTTGATCAAGAATATTAAAATTACTAATTATTTTTTGTTAAAATATAATAAACTATTTTTTAAAAAGTATATATATTTTTTCCGAAAGATCTAGTACTTTACAATAAAAAAATCAGGGCTAAGCCTGATCTTCCAGAATCTCTGCTCCATTACTTTCTAAAATCATTCGCACTCTTGCCAGAGTTTCTGGTGCAATTTCTGCTACTCCGATTACTTTATTCTGCCTTAACTCTCCTTGAATTAAATGCAAATCAGAAGTTGTCAAGCCATACTGTGCCGGAGTACGTATTCCTTTTTTCAAAGGACGAAAAGCACGATTGGTTCCCATTTGTACTCTGCCTAATTTGGCTACATTCTCCTCATTCAAACCTGACCAAACTGGTTGCGGAGTGATCTCTGTTGTAAGCGGAATCAATTCCTCTCCTAATTCATAATCTTCCTTAATTCGATTCTCCCTTTCACAATCAGCATTAAGCGCATACAGCACGGTTAAATCAGCTTTCAGATCAGCTTTTTTAATCATTCCCAAGGCAACACGAGCATCAGTTAAACTAGGAAAAGCCGCAATTATTCTTGGTCGCATCTTTATAACTCCTTACTTAACAAGTATAAGTATCTCTCTAATTATTCTCTCCCGAATACTTCATTTTAAACAAAAAATACCTTAATTTAACACCAAAAAACAGCATATTCAAATTAAACTTTGGAAATGATAAAGAAAGTTTCAATACTCACTTATTAAAAAGGAGGTGAAATGATGAATTGGGTTAGAACCATCGTTCGTTTTGTCGTTGCCGCCTTAGTGTTAATGTTTATTGGTGCGGTTGTTCCAGGGTTTAAAGCAATCAGCTTTTCCACCGCTCTTTTAGCTGCACTAGTTATTGCAGGAATCAGTTATCTAGTAGAGATTCTTTTCGAACGTGAAATCTCTCCTTTTAGCCATGGCTTAATTGGTTTTTTAGTCTCTGCGGTAGTAATTTATGTCACACAATTTTTAGTTCCGGGAATGTCCGTCTCAATTATTGGCGCCTTACTGGCATCACTCTTAATCGGGATTATCGACCTCTTCATTCCGATGCGCGTTACTTAAAGATTAATATATTAAAATAAAAAAATAAAAGATGCCGCAACAATCAAACAAAATACAACGGTATCTTTTATTTTTTTATAAAATAAACCAATTTCATTCATAAAGGAGCTTTTAGCATGAAAAGTTTAAAATATCTTTTAATCTTGAGCAGTAGCATAATCTGTTTACTTACCGGCTGCTTCAATAATCAATCCGTCAAACCAGCTCCAATGCGTCTCAATAGCCCTCCAAGCACCTTGACTCGCTTTTTCCCAAAAATAGTTGGCACCAAATGGACTTATGAAGGCTTTGCCGAATACCGTGATACTAGGACTTTAGATAGTGTTCAAAAAGTAAAAACCAATCAAACCACTAACGAAGTCATGAATCTCTCTGGTAAAGTGGCTGATCTTTCTGATGGTGAGTCGAAACGTAATTTTAACTTCCGTCTCAAATATCTAATCACCAAAAACTCGGTTTACGAAGAAATTATCCAAGCAGACACACCTTTCCCACATCAGATTCGCTCCTTGAAGATTTTAGCTTTACCGATTAAAAAAGGTACTACTTGGAAAGAACAAATTTCCCAAAAGGGACAAAAAAAGCAACTTCAAGCCCAAATCCTAGAACTACGAACTGAAAATGGTAAACAGATCGTCAAAGTACGCTACCGCGTCCCCATGCCAGGAATGCCGAATGGTATCTACGAGGAAATTCGCGAGTTCACCGCCGGTAAGGGATTGACCTATTTCGAGAAGACTTTTGACCCAAATCCTGAAAATAGATTTCAATATCGTCTGTATAAATTGCAAAAATAAGATTGCCAAATTCAAAAATATCTGTAAATTTTTGGAAGGATTTAATATTTATTTGTCAAAATTAAAAACAAGCAAATTAATGCTTGTTTTTTTACTTTCAAACCATTATCAAATAAAAAGGAGCTACTCAACTATGAAAACACCTTTCTTTAGATTCCTGAGTATTACTTTGATAACATTAGGCTTAATCATTGGAATAAGTTACCTCATTCTAAAGACTAATTACTTTGGAAATCAATCTGCCAAATCAGCTTCAGTGCGTCTAACTAAACCCCCAGTCGCACTCACCCAACTTTTTCCTCAGTCTGTTGGTAAAAAATGGACTTATGAAGGTTTTGCAGAATACCGTGATACCAGAAGTTTCCTTAGTATTCAAAAACCAAAAAATAAAAGTTCCATCCTCGAGGTCATGAATTTTTCTGGTAAAGTTGATGATCTTTCTGACGGCGAGTCGAAGCGTAATTATAATTTTCATCTTAGATATCTCTTTAGCAAAAACTCAGTCTACGAAGAGATTCTCCAAGCAGACACTCCTTTTCCGCATCAGATTCATTGCCTGAAAATATTGACTCTACCCATCAAAAAAGGTGCTACTTGGCAGCAGCAGATCATTACTCAAAATGCACATATCAAAAAAGATGCTACTTGGCAGCATCCGCAGATCATTCAAAATACATATAAAATAAAGATCAAACCTGAAAGCGTAAAGTCTCGAACTGAAAATGGTAAACTGATTGTCAAAGTGCACAATCAAATCACATTCACAAATCCACAGACAAAAAAGCTCCAAGCCCAAATCCTAGAACTACGAACTGAAAATGGTAAACAGATCGTCAAAGTACGCTATCGTATGCCAATGTCCGGAATGCCTAAAGGTATCTATGAGGAAATTCGCGAATTCACTACAGGCATCGGGTTGACTTATTTTGAGAATACTTTTGACGAAAATTCTGAAAATAGATTTCAATATC
>JBFYZC010000031.1:0-3457 GCA_041309705.1 Bacillota bacterium
AAGCGGAAACTTAACTGGATCACTCTTAAATTCAGTAATCTTTTTCTCAAACCACAGCGTGATTTGCAAGCAAACCTCATGCAAGTTTAGTAATTGCTCACTGATTAATTCCGGTTCTAAACTTTCAATACTAATAAATTTCTGATAATAATGATTTACTTGTTGATAATTCATTTGCAACTCTTCGCTTAGTTTGGCGGCAATCTGTTGTGTGGCTAAAGTATTCTCTTGTACTTCAGTCTTGGTAGTATTAAATTCATTACCCAGTAACAAAAAAACATGATTATTCTCATAATTTTGCAAACAAGCACTATAAAGAGCACGTTTCACCAGTTCCGGTTCTTCTAAGTATGCTGGTATTAGTGTTGCCACTAAAGGTTGCTGCTTGGCAATCTTTAATTGATATTCATCAGCAATACTTGCTTCTTTAAAAGTCAACTGCAGATAGAAATATTTACGCCATCCCATATAAAAAGCAATCGTACTGGTACCAAAAAAGACTGTCGCTAGCATCAGTGTCAATTGCATCAAGACAAACTGATATTCCCCAAAAACAATAAACATATATACTTTATAGATAAAATAAAGATGACAACTGACCCAAATTAATATACCTAAACTCATCATTCCGGTGACACGATGAAAATCACGACTCAAATGAGGGTAACTCAATTGCATTTCATAAAAAATCTTCCACTTCATTTTTTCAGGACTAAGTTGTTCGATAAGAATTCCCTCGGCAGGGAGAAACTTTGAAATAGAAAAACTAAGCTTTTCTAGTAATACTCCTTGACTTGTAATTCCTAAAGGAGTAATTCTCAGTTCTGTTTTACCAGTTTCCAAATGATAGTAAGCACGATAAATTAAACGAGCTAAACCAAGAAACTCTGGATTCTTACCGAAAACACTCTTTAGAATATTACCAAGCAGGACTAATCCACTAATCAACCAATCCACTGGTTTAAATCTGATTAATCCAAGATTTAAAATTTTTATTTTAAATCTTTCTTTTGTAGAATATGACATTATCAATTCCTTCCTAGGATCTCACTTAATTCTTTAAAACACAGAGTTATCCGCACATGCCTTGCAGACTTCATTTTCATAATAGTTTCCCGCCTTGTGCAATGCTCGCAATCCCTTCATCGCTTTGCTATTCCAGACATCATAAATCGAATCAGTCGCAATATTCCCCATCTTCATCTTCTCGGCATAGAAGGTGCAACATGGCAAAATATCCCCTTCACAGTTAATTGTCATCAGTTTATACGGAAAGGAACATCTGAACCCTATTTCTGATTTTTTCTTCGTAGTTTTACTGTGCAAATCTCGCGCACTAATTTCTGGTTTAATCATCTCTTGAATCCCGATCATATCTACTTTCTCATACCAGTAATCAATAAAATTCTCTAATTCAGTTTCATTTAATTCAGTACGCACAAAATTAACGCGAATCAATGGGAATTTCGTCTGATACTCCTCTTTTAGTCGAATTAAAGTTTCTGTATTCTTAATTACCTTCTCCAGATCACTACCAGGTCGAATCTCATCATAGGTCGCTTTGGCAAAAGCATCAATCGAGATCTGAATTCGATCCAAACCTGCTTCAATTAGCTTTCTTCCTACCGCTTCAGTTAATAAAACTCCATTGGTACTCAGATAAACATCACAAACTCCAGCTTTTTTTGCATAGGTAATAAACTCAAATAGATCTTCACGAATCAATGGTTCATTTAAATAATTTAATTTCAAAGCTTTTAAACCTCGTGGGACACCGTCGTCAATGATTGCTTTAAACTTATCAAACTTAAACCAAGTCTCAGGTCCTTTCTGTTCATTCGTCTCAACCGAAAGCGGACACATTGGACAACGTAAATTACAACTTGCATTTAACTCAATATCGAGTTGGATCGGAAACTCTGTTTCAATCTCCAATTTGCTTGCTTGCTCATATAATTCTCGATACTCACGCCATTTACTACTCCCAACTTTTTCTTCCAAAAGATTCATCGATTCTCGACCAATAATTCCAGTTAATTCAGTAGCTTTCAGTTCAATCATTTGTTTCATGAAGATAACCTCCTAGTATTATTCCATACCGCCCATTTCGGATCGTTCTGCCACATTTCTTCTAATTTATTTTTATCATTCAAGTTATCCATACACTTCCAGAAACCAAAATGTTGATAGGTCACAAGTTGACTATCATGTACCAATTTATCCATTGGTTCTTTCTCAAGAATAACACCTAAGCCATCATCAATATATTTAAAAACCTCAGGTTCAAAAACAAAGAAACCCATATTAATCCAATTATTATTCTTGGGTTTCTCTTTAAAACGATTAACCAAATTATTCTTTTCAAACTTGATTACACCAAACTGCTCTTCATGTTGGTAAGATGAGATTGTTGCAATCTTGCGGTGACAATAGTGAAATTTTAACAGTTCATGTAGATCAATATCAGCTACTCCATCACCATAAGTAACCATGAAAGTTCCATCAATATATTTTTGAATCTGTTTAATTCTTGACCCTGTCATTGCCTGTTCACCAGTATCAACCAGCGTCACTTTCCAAGGTTCGCATTTATTACCATGAATCGACATCGAATTATTTTTCAAATCAAACGTTACATCTGCATTATTTAAAAAATAATTAGAAAAAAAATCACGAATGACTGCTCCTTTGTAACCCAAACAGATCACAAAATTGTTAATTCCATAAGCAGAATAAATTTTCATTATATGCCATAAAATGGGTTTACCCCCAATTTCCACCATTGGCTTGGGTTTTGACTTTGTTTCTTCACTAATTCTAGTTCCCATACCACCTGCTAAAATAACTGCTTGTATATTTTCTAAGCGTGACATCAATTTCGGTTCTCTCCTTCTATTAATATTTTTAATAAATCAACCCATGAATTAACTAATTTTTATAAAATAGGAAAATTAGATCCATTACATCTCGTGGAGCTTCATTCTTCCTAAAATACAGTGATGATTTATCACAATGTATTATACTTATTTTTAAAAATTCCTTCTTTAATATTAAATAAATATTTTATAATTTTATTTAAAATACCTTTAACTAAAATTTAATTGTTTTTAAACAAAAAATTAAATTTATAACACAAAAAAGCAATTAAGTTAAACACTTAATTGCTTTTAGATTTTTTAATATAGAGCGGGAAACGGGGCTCGAACCCGCGACATTCAGCTTGGAAGGCTGACGCTCTACCAACTGAGCTATTCCCGCCCAGAAAATGGGCAGGGAAGGATTCGAACCTCCGAAGCGTTGCCGCAACGGGTTTACAGCCCGTCCCATTTGACCACTCTGGAACCTGCCCGCCATTTCTATTACCCACTCTTTAATTTTTTGGGCTAATTTCGGATAGCCTCTCCTCGATCCCAACCGCGATGAATGCCATCCCAAAAAATTAAACATTTCATCGGCT
>JBFYZC010000032.1:0-3122 GCA_041309705.1 Bacillota bacterium
TTTTTTCTCAATCAGTTCGATATTTTTAACTGGGCATACCTCTCTACATATTCCACAGGAAATGCAATCATCAGATATATTGAAATTCTCATCCATGGTGGGAATTTTTTTTGCGCTATTATGATAGTACCAATCGATGAGGGGATTCGACGCGCCAGTTTTATTGGTCTGTTTGTTTTTGATGTCATTAATAATAGGTAGAAGAGCTTCGTTTGATTGCTGAGTTATTTTCGCTACTTGATTACTCATCTTATATAGAACTACATAGTTTGCGAACATTACCAATTTTGTAGCATAATCAAGCTTGAGCTGTTTTTTGATCAGGAGGCTATTTAGTTGCGGAAGTGCATTTCCTACTAAGCGACCACAAGTAGTAATGGCATAGTAATAAGCAGTTTGATTTTCTGCTAAATTAAGTTGGGAGACGAATTCGTGAACTTTGAGGGGGATTCCTAGGAAGTAAGTTGGATAGACGAATCCAATTCGTTCGTATCCTTTTGCTAAATGGTAGTTTTTATCATTACTCATGGAAACAATCTCACAATTCGAAAGAGCTTGGGCGGTTTCTTTGGCGACATGTAAACAATTTCCGGTACCGGAAAAATAGAAAATAATGTTTTTACTCATAAGAACAGCCTTCTTTCTGGTTATTTGGTTTAATACTCTTAAAAATATTGATAATCAGTTCAGATATATATTTTCCGAAAGATCTAATTCATTTTATCATCGCAAAAAATCCTTAATACGCTGGATAATTTCCAAAAGAGCTACTTTATTTTATCTTCGCGAAAAATCCTTAGTGCTTTGGATATTTTCACTCGATAAAATAAAAGATCTTTATTGCAAAGTATATTGATATTTTCACTCGATATAATGAAAGATCTTTACCGGAAAATATATAGATAAATTACACTTTAATTATATGGTTGGAGGATACTCCAATGTCAAGTGTTTTTTGGGATTTTTGAGGAATTTTTTGGAATATTTATACTTTCCAATAAAGATTTTTTATTGTATCAAGTGTAACCAAAAAGACGGCTTGGTTCGCACCTCCGAGGATGGGTAAGCTTACGAACTCAGATGATCCGGGAAGCTCCCACTTCTACAAGTGGTGGTAGTTCACAATGATTGGTTGATTTTTGAAAAATTGCTTAATATCAGTAAAATTATTTGAAAATGAGATCTAGATAGCAGGAGATTAATAACTCTTTGCGGAATACTTACCCACTTGAAAAGAGGGGGATACATGGAAGAACAATCATCTACAGTAAAAGCCGCAAAAGCGGTCGGTATGATCTCGTTAATGTTTTTTTTAAGCAGAATCTTGGGTTTTGTGCGGGAAAATCTCTCAGGAAGACTCTTCAATCGGTTTGATACAGATTCTTTCTTTGCAGCCTTTATTATCCCAGACACCATGTATTATCTGCTGGTCGGTGGGGCTTTATCAGCGGCATTTATTCCGATCTTTACCGAATATCTGGCAAAAGGTGAGGAAGAGGAAGGCTGGAAAGTAGCTAGTACTTTCATTAATATTACCGTTGTGCTGCTCGCGATTTTCACAGTTTTTGGAGTTTGTTTTGCCCAATGGTTAGCTCCGCTCGAAGCACCAAATTTTCAGGATGCGAAACTGAAACTGTTAATCGAATTAACTAGAGTAATGTTTCCGGCTGTCTGTTTTACCGCTTTAGCGGGTCTGATGGGTGGGGTTTTGAACTCTTACCAAAGCTTTTTTGGACCTGCGATGGGTCCAGTAGTTTACAACATCGCAATTATTCTGGGTGCTTTTTTCCTAGGACCAATTTATGGGGTAAAAGGAATGGCAGCAGGAGTTGTAATTGGAGCAATCGGTAATTTTCTTACCCAAGTAACCTTCTTACGTAAGATGGGAAAAGCACGTTATCGTTTTGGTTACATTGACCTCAAAAATCCAGGGTTTCAACGAATGATCATGCTAATGTTACCAGCCCTGCTGGGACTCTCGGCAACCCAGGCAAATCTCTGGATTACTAATGCAATGGCATCGTCCTTGCCAGAAGGAAGTATTACGGCACTGCGTTTTGCAAACCGAATGATTCAGTTACCAATTGGGATCTTTGCATCAGCAATTGCAATGGCATTCTTTCCGATGCTCGCCAAGATGGTCGCGCAGAATCAAATGGATTCATTTAAAGAGATGCTCTCACTCTCATTGCGTTCAATCTTCTTTTTGATGATTCCCTCCGCAGTTGGTTTAATTGCTTTGAATGAACCAATTATCAGAATTCTCTTTGAGGGACAGAAATTTAGTGCCAATGATACACAGATGACCGCTTATGCAATGGTCTTTTATAGTTTGGCAATGTTTGCACATGCGGCAATTCTGATGTTGCCGCGAGCGTTTTATGCACTTAAAGATACTATTACTCCAGTAATTGTTGGAGTCAGCTCGGTGGTAATCAGTATTGTTCTAAATTTGGTCTTCTTGAAATTTACCAACCTTGGCGTAGGTGGTTTTGCACTTTCCTTCTCTTTGATGGGTTTGATCAATATGATTTCCTTGATGTTTGTCTTAAAACGAAAGATTGGTGGAATTAGAGGAAAAGAGATCTTGACCTCTTTTGTCAAAGCGACCCTGGCTTCGGTAGTTATGGGGGCTGTGATCTTTCTAGTACGGTTAGCAGTTACCCGATTTGCAGGTGAATTCGGGATTACCTCACCAATGCTGCAAGCAGCTTTATCAGTAGTGCTTGGGATGGGGATTGGAGTGGTAATCTTTATTGGGACTGCTTGGGCATTAAAGATGGAAGAGTTAAAGATGACTGCTGATCTCTTAAGTCGCAAATTTAAGAAGCGAAAGGCTGTGGCGTAAGTGGTTTATCTGACTCTGTTTGTGCAGGCATTGATCATTGGGTTCTCGGGGGCGGTAGCTCCCGGGCCATTATTAACTTATTGTATCCAATTGACCTGTCAAAGAGGGTTTTGGGCTGGACCGCTCTTGATTTTGGGACATATTCTTTTGGAAGTAATCTTATTAATCGGATTAATCTTGGGGTTGGGTGGGATCATTGAGCTCCCACTCACCCAGATTATTCTCGGGATAGTTGGTGGACTGTTGCTTGCTTGGATGGGTTGGGGATTAATCC
>JBFYZC010000033.1:0-8485 GCA_041309705.1 Bacillota bacterium
TAGGGGGAGTGTATCCAGCCTCCAGCATCTATATTATGGTCGCGACCGGTCACTACATCAACTGCTTCACCAATTGTATCAAAATAAAACAAAAAAGCGTCTGTGCCAGTAGACACCTACGCTTTACAGAGAACTTCCCTGTTAATTAAGATGACATGGTTAAATTCTATTTCAGACCAACAAAGATTGGAATCGAATAGAACCAGAGATCTTGTAACGCTTTTTCAGCATTATTCTGACCCATTGAAGCATCACTAAGTGGATTTCCCTCGGCATCAGTCTCATTTGCGACATTCAAATCAAGATTAGTGCCACGTAACCGGAAGTACATCTTCTTTTGGAGATTTTTCAATTCATAATTGATTACATAGTAACCATTTTCAAGCTTCCAATCAGCCGCAGTGAATCTTTTCAGCACCTTCGTGGTTGGGTTGGTATCATTCTGATACTCTGCGCTACCAGGTAAAGCTTTTTCTTTAACTTCGCCAGCGATGAGATCGATATGATCAACTTTACTAATCTCAGCAGTTTTGAAGCGAATCGTAATCATCAAATCAGAGCCCGAAGCAACGTTTAATTCCTGTCCCATCGTTGCAGCATTACCTGCTTGAGTTAGTTTGAAATCAAGCGCATTAATCAGATTGCCATGTACTGAGAAAGAGTTACCCGAGCGCAAGCCATCCACGATTGCTTGGTAAGTATTTCCGGTGACCCAAGTATAAGTACGGGTGTATTCACCTGGCCAGAAATCATTTTTATCTTCATGAAAATCGGAGTTCGCAAAGGTCCAGAAACGTCTTCCTTCTCCCAAAAGTGCATCCCAGAGACCACCTACTTTAGCAATCATATAATCAGCACCACCATAGGTTTGCGCTTTAAGATCAGTTCCACTATACCCACCACGTGAACTTTCTTTTTGATGTCCCGGCATTCCTTCAAACCCAAAGCAGATCGCTGGCGCAGCATCATTAAACCCACGTAGATCAGCAACGCTATATTTCAATTTCCGAGAAGGATGATTTGGAATAACGTAACTACTTTGGGGGTGGTTCGTTTGCAACCAATTAATGGCAGCTAATGCACCTTCGTGAGTTGAATTATTTTTCTTTAGTCCTTCGTCATCGCGACTGGTATCTTTGTCACCGCCATCAAAGAGATATTCAAAATCACTAATTGGAACTGGTTCCGTTCCGACAATCCCGACACTGGCATGTTCGTGAGTTGGGACATTCCACTCGAAGCCTTGGATGATTAACTTCTGAGGATATTTAGTTCGTAAATCTTGAATCAGCGGGAAGGATTGATCTTTTAAAGTCAACCAACGCCAGATTGGCGTAGCCAATTTATTACCATCTGGATCTTGGGTTGAAGTGCCACCATGGTCACAATTGGCGAACCAATCTAAACCGTATTGAAATGCCATTTCTGCTACTTTTGCTTGCGTCCGACTACCATCTGATAAATACGTATGATTATGGAAATCTCCACAGACCCATTTGCCAACTTCAGTAGGAGGATTAGGATTATCAATGTCAGACTTTACATTTGAACCCCCGCAGCCACTAATTAGCGCAGCCATTAAAATTCCCGTTAATAATGAGCCTTTCTCTAAAAACAAATTCTTCATCAATGAGCCCCTTTCTATATTAAGATCTCAATTAACTTTACAAAGATAGCATAGCTCAAGGAAATTAATGGCAAAATAAACACTAATTAAGTGAATTTTAAATCTTAACTAAAAACAAATTAAAAAGGGCGTTGCCTTTTGCAACAGCCCCTTCTTTTAGTAGCTATAACT
This sequence comes from Bacillota bacterium, assembly GCA_041309705.1. GTDB lineage: Bacteria > Bacillota > UBA4882 > UBA8346 > UBA8346 > JBFYZC01. Next base: position 1,799 of record JBFYZC010000033.1, read on the forward strand.
GATTAATTAGATTGATTCTTCAGAATCTGACTCATCTGTCCCTGTGAAGCAGCTAGCTCTGTTTGATCCTGTTGATTCACCTGATAGCCAGCGCCTGCTTGTGATTGTCCTTGTGTTTGATAACCAGCATTGGCTTGATTAGGGGCTGCCTGATTTTGATTTTGACCATTCATCGTAAAACTCTGGGTATTAATCGTACCTTGATTCTGTGCGTTCGATTGGTTTAAAGTTCCAAACTCAAAACCTTGCTTGGCTTTGGCAAGCAGCAACTGACTGACCTGTCCGCTTGACTGAGCTAACTCAGAAGCATTCTCATTATTAGCCTGTGCATTGGCTGCCTGGACATTCTGCATATTCATCTGTGCTTGATTTTGATTCTGGTTTTGCTGTTGATACAAGTCTTTGCACCTCTCTTTAATCAGCTCCAAAGAAAACTCTTCGGGCGCTATTATTATGAGACAAATCTGCGTAAATGATGGCTGTTAATTTTTGAGATCAATTTTTACGATTCCTACTTTGAATTTGTTCTGCTAAGGAATTGAGCTCCATTCCTTTTAATGCTCCCTCCACTAACTCTGGCAAAAGACTCGGCGAACAGGCAAAACAGGGAATCCCAAAGCTAGAGATCTTTTTGGTTAAACTCTCATCATAACAAGGTTTTCCTTGATCGGAGAGTGCCAAAAGACAGAGTACTTTGACCCCAGCTTCATGCATTGCTTCCAGTCGCTTCACTAATGATGCCTCATTTCCGCCTTCATAGAGATCCGAGAGTAAAATAAAGATCGTCTTTTGTGGTTCTTCAATGAACTGCTCACAATAGGCAACTGATTTATTAATATCCGTCCCGCCACCCAGTTGAATTCCGAAGAGCATCTCAACCGGATCATTGGCACATGGCTCAGTCAGGTCAACCACTTCGGTATCAAACGCAACTACTCTAGTATTCAAGACTGGGAGACTCGCAAAGATCGCTCCCACAATCGAACCATAGATAATCGACTCCGCCATTGAACCGCTCTGATCCATATCCAGAATCACCGTCCAGCTATTCGCGGTCCGCGCCCGTTCATAAAAGAAGATCCGTTCCGGAATGAGCTTCTGCAGTGTTTGATTATAATGTTTCAGATTCCGATTGATCGTCAGTTTCCAATCGATTCCGCTTAAATTTGGCAGGGGTGAATGTCTTCGTTTATTAAGTGCCCCGGTCACTGCTTTGCGCAGATCATCCTGGAGTCGTTGCATGATCTCTGCTACCACTGCCGCTACCAGCTGACGCGCGGTCTCCTTGGAACGCTCCGGAATCTTCCCTTGCAAAGAGATTAAAGTTGCCACCATCTCAATATCCGGCTGAATCGCCCCTAATACCTCAGGTTCCAGCAGCAATTGACGCATTCCTTTGCGTTCAATCGCATCATTCTGAATTACGGAGACCACTTCTTGATCGAAGAGCGTCCGAATATCTCCCAGCCATTTGGCGAGTTTAAACGAGCCATGCCCAATCTTGCTCGCCCCACGCGAATTACTCTCTGCACCTGATGATTGATCATAAATCGCTGCCAAGGCTTCATCCATCACTTGATCCGCCGCAGTCAAACCAAAGCCACTGCCCGCAGCAAACTTCTCCATCTCTGCCTGCGTGGTCTCACCCAAAACCAAGCGCCATCTTCTTAACTTTTCTGTCGCAACCATACTTTCCTCCACTACTAAATATCCGAATTAGAGTTGGCGTTCCAATTTCACGTCTCTCGCCTCACGCATCACACTTCTAAATCAAAGATCAAAGTCAAACTCGTTTAAACTCTGCAACTTCTCCTCTTCCTCTTCGGTTAACTGACGATTTAAGAGATCACTCACCTCATCCTGATGCTCACCCCAGAGTTCACCCAGATTCTCACAGATCCGGCGTTTCTCAGCCGGACTAAACTCTCCTAAAGCACGTCGCAGAAAGACCAAAGCGCGTTTAAACTGTTCCTCATCTAAAGCATTTAAATATTCATCCACTTGCTCCCAGAGACTTAAGCGTGCCAGCAAGGCATAACGATTCCGCATCGCCAGTCCTTCAAACCAGCCTGCGCCTAAATCAGCGGGAATTCCTGGCGAGAGCCGTCGCGCGACTTCTTCGGAGAGTCTCTGACTATCAATCAGACCACGCTCGACCAGGATTGCACAGGCTGCCCCAGAAAGCCGCGGATTACGATCATCCCGTGCGGCTAATTCTTGAACTTTCTTCAGCCACAACTCTTCATCCAACAACTGATGATGTTTTAGTGCCACTTCATTCAGGAGATTAATTCCCGTAAGAATTCTCTCTGCTGCTTGCTGATCACAGTTGCTGGCATCAATCAATAATAAGGCTGCTTTCACAAAGATCTCCTGCAGCGGTGGAATCAAATTACTATGATCAATCTGCCGCAGACTTCCAAAACTGATTACCATAGCTAGATTGTAAGCTGCCTCTGCTAATTCCTCGAATCCGCCTGTCTCCACAAATGAGCTACGCAAAATTTGAGTCGCCAGCTCCAGCACTTCAGGCATCCCGCACTCACTTGCTGCTTTAATTACCAGACTGGCTGTGTTGAGGGCTGGCGAATTCTCCAAGTGCTCCTTAAAAGTGTAAGCTACTGCCAGTCGCACTGTCTCTCCTTTGAGCACTGACTCCACCAGCTCAATCTCTGCCTCGGGCGTCCACTGCAGCACCCAAGCTTCTGCCCAGGAAGCATTCTCCTGTCTGGTCGGCTGAAACCTCTGAAAACTAATTCCCAAAACGCTTAACTGGTGCAGAAAAAACGAACGTCGCAGATCCAAAAAGGCAGCTGCCTCTGATTTCACCCGTCGATTTTCCCTCAGATCCAGCTGGAGATCCATCGCTACAGTGGTCTGATATTTCTCTAACTTTAAATCTTTCAAATGATAATAAAAATCATCCTGAATCGAAGTCCGACTGACTCCCTGCGGTAACGTACCAATCGCGGTGCCAATCTCCGTCGCCGCGACTGCTTCCGCAATCACGCTATACTCACCCCGCCCTAGACAGACCTGTGCGGCATCCCGCAGTTCGTCCAGGGTTGGCGCTGCGCCATCATGCAGTGCTGCCAGAGTATTCGCGAGCCGGACTCCTTCAATCACCTCAGCCGCAGAACGGATATTTTCTTGTTGACGTAAGTAAGCTGCCAATTTTGAGAGATAGAGTATTGGCAGACGGGCTAATTCCCCACGCTGCAGACACTCCCACATCAGCTCATAGTAAGCGGGCGCATGATTCCCCGCTCCATAACCCGATCTGGAAGAGAGACGATAATAGGAATAAGGCATCAAAGTCAGCTTCGTCTTAACTCGTGGTAACTTCGCTAGTTCTTGGTCAGTCATCACCGGCAGATCGGCACGTAAGGCAGAGCTATGATAAGCCCCGGTTACTACTACGATTCGTTCTGGTTGATGCCCTGCTGCCAACACCTTGGCAATCTCACGCCGCATATAGGCTTCGCGTACCAGATTTAATGCTAATTCATGAGGGGAATCTTGAGACAGCTCACGCAGGCTCTTTCCAAACTCTTGGGCGGCTTGCCAGTACGTCTCTGGATTGAGATTATGCTCAAAAAAACGTTCCCAATAAGCTTCATGGCTCGGAGCTCCAGCTAATTTTGCCCATCTTTCATAAAGCGAGCTACGCACCCCGTCCTCAGTCGCCTCTGCGGCTGTACCTTGATTGGGAGATGCTGGATGGTTTTCCTCTTCCTGAACTAATTTTTCATTTAAATACTCTAGTTTCATAAAGATTTCCGAGGGCAGATCAATAAACCGCGCCTCCACCTTGTGTTCTTTCGCCCAGAGAAAGGCTTGATATTCAGGCGAGTAGCTCGCAAACGGGTAGAGTAGCGTGCGAATCGGTTGTTCCTCAGTATAAGCAAGGATTGCCAAGGGTGGCTTAGTTCCTGGGGCAGTAATCTCTTCAATCCATTCTGTGCCGTCTGCTAGCCCTTCGACCAGTACTGCGGTCGGCTTGATCTGATCTAAAAACTGACGCAAGTGGTATGCTCCGGCAGGTGAGAGATGGCGGACCCCAAAAAGATGTGGGTAGTTCACTAATTATTCAACTCCTTACAAGCACTGTAAAGACCGCGCCACTCACTACCTCTCTTCTTCATAATGTTCTCCAGATACTCGACCCAGACCGCTTGATCTTTCGCCTCATCTTTCACCACTGCGCCCTGCAAACCAGCTGCCAGATCTGCACTCGCAATCTGTCCATTCCCAAAATTAGCTGCCAGTGCCATTGAGTTGACCAAGAGTGAGATTGCTTCCGCTGTTGAAAGCACTCCACTTGGCGTCTTCAGCTTGTCCTTCCGATCCAAAGTCATCCCCTGACGCAACTCACGAAAGATCTGCACGACCTGCTCGACTGCTGCCGCCGCTGGCAAAGCTGCTTGTAAATCCAGATTTACTGCCATCTCCGCTAGTCGCTGCTTGACAATCGCCATCTCTGTTTCCAGATTCCCTGGCGTAGGTAGCACAATAATATTAAACCGTCGTTTCAATGCCGCCGACATATCATTAACGCCTCGATCGCGAGTATTTGCCGTCGCAATCACTGAAAAACCACGTTTGGCAGCTAATTCCTCACTTAATTCTGGCAATGAGATGCGTTTCTCGGAAAGAATCGAGATTAAAGCATCCTGTACCTCAGAAGCACAACGAGAGATCTCCTCAAATCGGGCAAGCGTTCCGGTCTCCATCGCGCGATAGATCGGACTCTTCACCAGTGCCTCTGGTGTAGGACCATTGGCAAGTAGCATTGCATAGTTCCAGGAGTAGCGAATCTGTTCCTCAGTCGTCCCCGCGGTTCCCTGAATCACTTTGGTAGAATCACCATTGATTGCTGCGGCGAGATGCTCCGAGAGCCAGGACTTGGCAGTGCCTGGTTCACCAATCAAAAGCAAGGCGCGATCCGTCACCAGCGTGGCAATCGCAATCTCTACCAGACGTTGCTGCCCGATGTATTTGGGAGTGATCACTGTCTTGCCAACTTTGCCACCAATGATATAAGTCAGCACCGAACGGGGCGAGAGCTGCCAGCCTGGAGGAACTTTCTCCTTTTCTGCTTCTTTTAGTGCTTGTAGCTCTGCTTGATACAGCTCTTCCGCTGGTAATCTTAAGATTTCTGTTTTTTTAGTCATCTTCGAATTCTCCCTTAATATTTTCTTTATTTATTTTTTTCACGTAATGCCTTAGCGGCTAAGATTACTTCGTAGATATTATTTTTTCTTCCATAATCATAAATTTGATCTGCATAACTCGCTGGTAACCGTGTAACTAATTCCATTGATTCTACAGCAATACCATAATTTACCCAACACCAGTTATTAGATTTAAATAATTTTTGAAATTCATTCCAGATTCCAACATAATTTACTTTAACCAATACTTCTAATATCTCATATTTTAATTTATTATTATTATAATTATCTTCGCAATCATTAAGCAATTCGTCAAATTTAGAAACCAAGCACTTAATTGCTCTCTGATCTTCTGGTCTAATTGCTTCTTTGACAACATCAATTTTATTTAATTTAATTAATGGCTCCAACCAGCGTCCATCCAATTTAATCTGATCTTTTTTAGAGTAAGTATAATTTGAAAGCTTTGACATAATTTTATCACGATCTTCTTGACACTCGCCTGTTAAGTAATGCAAAAAATTATCACAGACATAAACAGGTGTTTTATATCTCAAGGCTGCATCAAAAGCATACCCTAAAAATTTTTCTCCAAATTTCTGTAAGCTTTCAATTAAAAGCTGACATGCTTCCGGATCATCTAAAAACAGAAGATTTATTGCCGCTTGACTGCCTGGCGAATAATCAGAACTAAAAGTAACTTGATGTTCACGAAAGCAGCTCTGGTAAAACTGATAAAGCGCAGGAGTTCTTTTTTTTCTTAATGCCCGAATTAAATAAGATAGTTTCTTACATTTCTCAGCTAACTTTTCCGGCTCTAAATCTGTCTGCAAAAGCTCTCCCAGTATTTTTTCGGCTTCCTCAAGCACCCTAGTAACAAACTTTATGAATTGAAAATTCTGACAAAACTCCCCAACCTTATCAAGCTCCGTCTCCAATAATGTTTTAAAGAGTATCTCTTCAACAAGCTCACCTTGATGATAACTTAAAGCCTCCAAAGCCGCTAACTGTAATCTTTCTTCAGGAGCATTACTATACTTCAAAAGCAACTCTAAGGTTTCTGGATAATTCTTTAAGCCTAACAAAGCTAAAAATTCAAAATCAATATTTTCACTATCCTGCAAAATCTGCAGATAAAACTCTTGCAATCCCCCTTGATCAAGCTTGACGATCAAATATAATTTTCGTTGCTCAACCCACCCACCTTGGAGATTAAACTTCCGTTGCAAAAAAGGAATTAGTGTTTTACCATATCTTAAAAAAAGTTTTTCTATTAAATGAAAAAAAGAATTATCGCGATTATAAATTAAAAAAGATATCAAACGCAGATCTTGCAATTCACCCTTTGCAAATGCCTCAAAAAGATTTTCGTTTGAGTTGATTCTATCTTTAAATCTATTTTTAATCTGTTCCAGCCTTTGGTAACTCAATTCTTTTTCATTAAGATTACAAAGTATCGGTGTGTCAAGCTCGCCTACCTTTCCTGTCATCGCTTGTGTAGTTAGCACCGAGT
>JBFYZC010000034.1:0-3554 GCA_041309705.1 Bacillota bacterium
GTAAAAAAGCCTTAATGGTTTACACTTTAGATGATTACATAAGTCAAAAAATTATGAGCGAAACACAAAAAGATAGTATCATCAAAGCAGTTCAAACTAAAAAAAATATCTTAATCGTTGGTGGAACTGGCACTGGTAAAACCACGCTGGCTAATGCAGTCTTGAACGAAATTGCTAAAACAAATGACCGCATTGTAATTATTGAGGATACCCTGGAATTACAGTGTACTGCTCCGGATACAGTCTTTTTAAGGTCACGCGAGCATGTAACAATGAATGATCTTTTAAAAGCAACCATGCGTCTGCGACCTGATCGGATTGTAGTAGGCGAGGTACGTGGAGGCGAAGCATTATCACTCTTAAAAGCATGGAATACTGGTCATCCTGGGGGCTGTGCCACCGTCCATGCAAATAGTGCTTATGGAGGATTAACCAGACTGGAACAGTTAATCCAAGAGGCTATTCCGGCTCCGCAAAAAGAGTTAATTGCTGAAGCAGTTAATCTAGTGATTTTCATTGAAAGGTATCAAACCAGCCGAAGAATCAAAGAAATTGCTGAAGTAAGCTGGGAAAATAACAACTATAAATTAAGGAGTGTTTGAAAATGATGAAAAAAATGTCTAAATTAGCTATTATTTCTTTATTGTCTCTAACGTTAGTAATGCTTTTGTCTACTGCTGCTTTTGCTGCTGGCTCTGGGATGCCATGGGAGGGTCCGCTAGAAAAAATTCTCACCTCGCTTAGTGGTCCTGTAGCAAAAGTTATCGGCACAATTGCAATTATTGGCACTGGACTTGGTTTAGCCTTTGGTGAAGGTGGCGGTACCTCAAAAAAGCTTTTAATGATCGTTTTCGGCTTATCTATCGCCTTTACTGCTTCAACTTTCTTTATTAATTTCTTCGGTTTCACTGGTGGTGTTAGTTTTTGATGGACATGCCAATTGAGTGTAAAATTGAAATATTAATTGCTTTCATATTAGCAATTTCTATTATATTTTTTAATCTATTTTCAAAAAGAAAATTATTCTTCATTTCGTTTTTTTTACTTATATGTTTGCTTTTTTATTCTGCTTTTGATGTTTTAAATCATTTGAAATCATTTTCCCATTTATAAATAATTAACTTAAGTATCAAAAAGGACTTTGAGCCTTTTTGATACCTTCCAAAAATTGCGAGGTGAAAACCATTGAAAACGCCTATTCGTCAATCATTAACTAATCAAATTCTATTAGCTGGTGTACCGCGTAACATTGCACTTTTAAATGGTACTTTTGCTGCTGCTTTAGGCTTAGGATTACAATCTTGGTTAGCTATCCCTATTAGTTTAATTGTGCACATTTTAGCTTTAGCTGCAACTAAAAAAGACCCTCAATTTTTTGATTGTTTTAAACGTCACATTAACCAAAAATCGTACTATTCCACCTGATGAAAGGAAAAAACTATGTGGAATCTTAAAGAATTTCGTCAAAAACCAGATCGTTTGGCTGATTATCTGCCTTGGGCTGCCTTAATTGATTCAGGGGTAATTTTAAACAAAGATGGTTCTTTCCAGAAAACTTTTCGATTTCGGGGTCCCGATTTAGCAAGTGCAACCCAACAAGAATTAGATATTATCAGCAATCAACTTAATAATGTCTTCCGACGTTTGCCTGATGGTTGGGCAATCTTCGCGGAAGCTCAACGGGTACAAAGTCAGGAGTATCCAACTTCAAAATTTGATGACCCTGTTAGTTTTATAATTGATTTTGAACGTCAAAATTATTTTTCTTCCGGTTATCACTATGAAAGTCTATATTATTTCACATTAGTCTATTTACCACCAGAAGAAGCTGCGGATAAAGTCGAAAAAATCTTTATTCAGCATCATACAGATAAAGCTCAAGCTACTTATGATGCTTATTTGAAAAATTTCTTAGTTGAAGTAGATCGGATTTACAATTTGTTCGCTGAATTAATGGTTGAAGCTGCGCCTTTATCTGATGAAGAAACCTTAACTTATATGCATAGCTGTATTTCTCCAAATCGTCATCGGGTAGCAGTACCAGATATCCCAATGTATTTAGATGCTTTTTTAGTTGATACACCTCTGCTGGGTGGTTTCGAGCCAAAGTTAGGAGATAGTCATTTAAGAGTATTTTCAATACTTAATTTTCCAAGTGAAAGCACACCAGGACTACTTGACGCACTTAATAATCTTAACTTTGAGTATCGTTGGATAACTCGTTTTATCCCACTTGATAAAGAAAACGCGAAAACAGAAATTAATCGTTATCGTAAAAATTGGTTCGCGAAACGTAAGGGCATTGTTACTTTACTGAGGGAAGGCGTTACTGGTAGCCAAAGTATTAATCAAGATAGTGATGCAGTCAAAAAATCAATGGATGCTGATTATGCTGCGCAAGATCTTTCTGCTGATTTTGTAAGTTTTGGCTATTTTACCGCATCTATTGTAATCTGGCATCCAAATTTAGAAACCATAGAAAAAAGAGTACAAGCAGTTGAAAAAACTATTAACAGTCTTGGTTTTACTGTAATCAAAGAATCTTTAAACGCAGTAGATGCTTGGTTTGGCAGCTTGCCTGGCTTCTGTCGCGCCAATGTCCGCCGTCCCTTACTTAGCTCAATGAATCTTGCTCATCTTTTTCCGCTCTCAGCGATCTGGGCAGGTAACGAAAAAAATAAGCATTTAAATGCTCCACCCTTAATGCACGTACAGTCAGGAGATCCTTTTCGCCTAGATCTACATATTGGTGACGTTGGGCATACCATGATTGTCGGACCAACTGGGGCAGGAAAATCAGTCTTATTATCAACTCTAGCTGCACAATTCCGCAGATACAAAGATGCTCAGGTTTACTTTTTTGATAAAGGTGGGTCTTGTCGGGTACTTACCGCAGGCATTGGGGGAGATTTTTATGATCTGGCAGACGAAGCAGAATCTCTTTCTTTTCAGCCTCTAGCTAATATTGATAATGATAATGAGCGAGCTTGGGCTGCTGAATGGCTCTATGATTTTTTGCAAGCTGAAAAAATTGAGATTAACCCTGAAATTAAACAAGTAATCTGGACTGCTCTTAATTCTTTGGCTACTGCCCCACGTGAACAGCGCACCATCACAGGTTTAATTCTCTTACTGCAAAATTATGAGCTACGTCAAGCCTTCGAACCTTTGACTTTAAACGGGGCTTTTGGAAAACTATTTGATGCTGACCATGATACTTTGGATTATGGACGTTGGCAAGTCTTTGAGATGGAAAAATTAATGCATCTACCTGCTGCTGTCCCACCAACTTTAAATTATCTCTTTCATAAGCTAGAGCAACGTTTTACTGGAAAGCCGACTTTATTAATTCTTGATGAGTGCTGGATGTTTCTTGATAATCCGATGTTTGCAGCTAAAATTAGGGAATGGCTTAAAGTATTACGTAAAGCTAATGTTGCGGTAGTCTTTGCCACTCAAAGTTTACGAGATATTGAAAATAGTGTAATTGCTCCAGCTATTATGGATTCATGTCTCACTAAAATCTTTTTACCCAATGCCAATATGGACGAGCA
>JBFYZC010000035.1:0-6571 GCA_041309705.1 Bacillota bacterium
AAATAATTAATATCATAATTAAATATTTTAATAAATAGTTTTGAGAGGCATAAAAAAACCGTCTCAGCATTTTATGTCTGAAACGGTTCGATGTTGATTTATTCACTCGGATTACTTTGCTTAGTATTAGTGCTGGCGATGGTATTTTTGAGGCTAGGGGGTTTATTAAGTGCCAGTGCTAATTTAGCAGCGGCGGCTGGGTTTTTGTTTAGCCTAGCTTCAGCATTCGCCATAATGCTATGAGTCTTTCTAATCTGCGCTTGTGTTTCTTTGAATGGAGGAACACAGCCATATTGAGCGACTCTTTCTGGTCCGGCATTGTAGGCAGCAATTGCCATATCATTACTACCAAAACGCAGTTTCTGTTCCTCTAGATACTTAGCACCAACGGCAATGTTTTTGGCAGGATTACGCCAGTCTGCCAGTTTGCTGGGTGTAATCTGCATCAGACCACGACAACCAGAAGGACTAACCACATTAATACGAAATTGACTTTCTAGTGCTACAGTGGTCGCAATTAAAACCGGATCGAAGGTCTGCATGATTGCCTTGAAGATCTCGGAATTTTTACAGTTATACCTTTGCATAATTAAGGCAACCTTCATCTCGATCGCAGTTGGAGGTGGAATCGGTTTTGGTTTGGCAGTTAGCTTTTTAGGTAATGCTGGTGCGGTTACTAAAGAGTATTGAAATAGAAGTACTAAGAAAGCAATTAAGATCAGAGATGAAAGATAAGGTTTTTTTTGATGAAAATCGACCAGACGTGTGGCTAAGTTACTCATAGTCTCATTGAAAGAAATATTTTTTTGAAATTTATGAGTTGAATTTAGCCTAGGGATTGGATAACCCATCAATTTACCTCGCTTTTTGATTGGTATTTCTGATTTACGAGAAGTTACGGTTAAAATGAAAAATTCTGCTCATAAATCTGAGAGTTTAAGAATTTATCCGCAGATTCACCTCTTTTGAATTAGAGTCGTTTTTTTGTTTGATTAAGAAATTATTACATTTATTGGGAGAATATTATTTTTATAGCTATATTTTACCAGAGAAAGTAGGAAAAAGCAAATAAATTATGTAAATTACTAATAGTTGAGGATACTTTTTGAACTGACTAATCACATTAGCAGGAATGACTTAAGAAATCCCGAATTAATGTAGTAATAAATTGAAGTCTGAAAAATTGTGGAGTAGCGATGGCAGAAAAATTATGGAAATTGTTAAATGATAGAAATCCTGAAGCAGAAAAATTAGCAGATGAGCTTGGTATCTCAAACTTATTAGGACGCTTGCTGATTAATCGTGGGATTAATAATCTAGAAAAGGCACGTGATTTTTTAAATCCAGAGCTTTCAAAGTTGCATGATCCGTTTTTGCTTTCCGGAATGAAAGAGGCAATTCAGCGGATCGCTACAGCAATCGAGTCTCAAGAGCAAGTGTTGATCTATGGTGACTACGATGTTGATGGAATTAGTTCAGTAGCACTATTGGTAAGAGTTTTAGCGAAATTTTTACCAGGGAAAATGTTTTATTATCTTCCCAAACGACTTGAAGAAGGATATGGATTACACCAAAGCTCGCTGGAGAAGGCTTTAGCACGTGGAACGACCTTAATTATTACTGTTGATTGTGGGATTAGTGCTTTTCATGAGGCGGAATATTTGAAAAGCAAAGGTGTTGACCTGATTATCACTGATCATCACGAGCCACCAGCGGTTTTGCCAGAGGCTTATGCAATTATTAACCCTAAATTATCCGAACGTGAATATCCGTTCACTCAGTTAGCCGGAGTGGGAGTGGCTTTTAAACTGTTGCAAGGTCTGACTACGCTTTATCCGGAAATGAAAGAACGTCTGATGCGTAATTTGGATTTAGTTGCTTTTGGAACAGTAGCGGATATTGTGCCCTTGATGGATGAAAATCGAATTTTAGTTAAGTATGGCTTGGAACAGCTGTCACGAACTGAAAATATCGGGATGCAGGCATTATTGCAGATTGTGGGGTTGAAGGATAAAAAAATCTCTTGCGGGCAGATTGGTTTTGTTTTGGCACCACGAATTAATGCCGCCGGTCGAATGGGGAATCCAACAATTGGAGTGAAACTTTTTTTAACTAATGATCCAATCCAAGTCGCAGAATTTGCTAAAGAGCTGGAAGCAGCTAATCAAGCTCGACAGGAGACTGAAAATTTTGTACTGCATGAGGTACAAGCACAATTAATGGCGAATCCTTCATTTTTAGAGGAACATGCATTAGTTTTGGCGGGTGAAGGTTGGCATCTTGGAGTAATTGGAATTGTTGCCTCGCGTTTGGTTGATCTCTATAATCGCCCGGTGATCTTGATTAGCTTTGATGGCGAAGAAGGGCGTGGTTCGGGACGGAGTATTTTTGGTTTTAATCTTTTTAATGCAATTGAAAATTGTGGTCAATATCTGCTGCGCTATGGCGGACATGAGTTTGCTGCGGGTTTGAGTGTCTCTCGGGAACAGTTCGAAGTTTTTCGCGAGAATTTTTTGAAATTAGCTAAAGACAAGCTCACCAAGGAGGATCTAATTCCTTCTTTAAAAATTGAAGAGATTATTCAACTCGAGAAGGTTACTCTGGAATTAACACAGGAGCTAAATTGTTTGGCACCCTGTGGTTCGGCGAATCCTACCCCGATTTTTGGTTGTCGCGCTTTAAATCTGGTCGATTATCGTAATGTTGGCGAGAACGGAAAACATCTTAAATTACGAGTGCGGGAACGGGAAGTGATTCGTGAAGGGATCGGGTTTAATCTTGGTTTTATTAATCAGGAATTAGCAGTGGCAAGTGAGATTGATCTGGCTTTTTCGCTGGAAGAGAATTATTGGAATGGGCTATCACAGGTGCAATTGAATTTGAAGGATGTCAAACCACGGGGGTCTGAAGAAATTGGTTGAACCAAAGCGAATTGATTATTTAATTAAGAAAGTCTCCGAGTTAAAAACGGAGCAAGATGCCATCTTAATCAAGATGGCTTATGATTATGCCGCCAAAGCACACGATGGGCAGAAACGCGATTCTGGCGAGGATTATATTGTTCATCCAATCGAAGTGGCAATTATCATTACGGAGATGGGGATGGATACCACCTCGATTATTGCGTCTTTGTTGCATGATGTGGTCGAAGATACTTCAATTGAATTGGAAGACATTCAGAAGGAATTTGGTGCTAATGTTGCACTGCTGGTGGACGGGGTTACCAAGTTGAGTCGTTTGGCGTTTCAAACCAAGCAGGAGCAGCAGATGGAGAATCTGCGCAAGATGTTACTGGCAATGACGCAAGATCTGCGCGTGATTGTGATTAAACTCGCGGATCGGTTGCATAACATGCGGACATTAAAACATTTACCAGCTGAGAAACAGCAGAAGATTGCCAAAGAAACGCTGGAGATCTATGCGCCGCTGACCCATCGTTTAGGAATGTGGAAGATCAAATGGGAGCTGGAGGATCTCTCGTTGCGTTATCTAGATCCCGAGGCGTACTATCATTTGGTGGATAAGATCGCGATGAAACGCCAGGAACGCGAGGGATATATCGAGCAAGTACGTCAATCTTTACAAAATGCCTTGGATGAGATTGAGATTAAAGCAGAAGTTAAGGGCAGACCAAAGCATTTTTACAGTATTTATGAGAAGATGGAGGAGAAAGGGAAAGGTTTCAATGAGATCTTTGACCTGATGGGACTGCGGGTAATCGTGAATACTGTGCAGGATTGTTATGAGGTACTGGGAATTGTGCATACGATGTGGAAACCGATTCCGGGACGTTTTAAGGATTATGTGGCGATGCCGAAGTCAAATATGTATCAGTCGCTCCATACCACAGTAGTTGGGGCGAATGGTGAACCGCTGGAGATTCAGATTCGTACTTGGGAGATGAATCATACTGCGGAGTATGGGATTGCCGCACATTGGCTTTATAAAGAACATAGCCCAGATAATCAGGAGTTGCGTGATAAGATTGCCTGGTTACGTCATTTGATTGAATGGCAGGGTGATACTAAAGATTCAGATGAGTTTATGGAGACATTGAAGATTGGACTCTTTAAAGATGAAGTCTTTGTTTTTACTCCAAAAGGGGATGTGAAGAATTTACCGGCAGGCTCGACTCCGGTAGATTTTGCTTATAGTATCCATTCTAATCTAGGACATCAATGCGCCGGAGCTAAAGTGAACAGTCGTCTGGTACCGCTGGATTTTCGGCTTAAGAATGGTGATATTGTGCAGATTGTTAGTTCTAAGCAGTCTGGTCCAAGTCGGGATTGGTTGCAGTTTGTCAAAACTTCGAAAGCGAAGAATAAGATTCGTCAATGGTTGCGTGAACAGGATCGTGAAGAGAATATTCAGCATGGACGGGAGCAACTAGAACGGGAACTGCGTAAACAAGGTTTTGAAGTACATGAGAATCTGCGTCAGGAAGTCTTGATCGAAGCAGCGAAGAAATTAGGATATAATGAGATTAACGATCTTCTGGCAGCGGTGGGTGATCTCAAAGTAAGTCCGGCAATGATCTTTGGAAAAATAGGGCTGGAGAAAGAGTCGCAGAAGAAAACAGAAATCGCCAAGCTCGAAGAAGAGCCAAAACGGATTATTCGTCCCGGACGTGGAGTTAGTGTCGAAGGGGTGGATAATCTCTTGGTACGGTTTGCGCGTTGCTGCAATCCAGTGCCCGGCGATGAGATTATTGGCTATATTACCCGAGGTAAAGGAATCTCGATTCATCGGCAGGACTGTTCGAATCTGATGAGTGAGGATGGACGGATGATTGAGGTTGCCTGGGAGCAGGGGATTCAAGGGACTTATATGGTGGAGATTGAGATCGAGGGGAATGATCGGGTTAATTTTTTAACGGATATTATGAATGCGATCTCCGAGTTGAAACTTTATCTGAATGCAGCTAAAGCGCGGAATAAAAAGGGAGTTGCGTATATCAATCTCAGTTTACAGATTGCTCATTCGGATCAGATTCAGATGATCTTTAAAAAGATTCGTAAAGTCGAAGGAGTGCATCAGGTCTATCGGAGCAATCGGTTGGTTAGGTGAGGGTGGTTATAATGAGTGAATTTTCTAGTAGTATTCATTTTATTGGTAATGATGTAGATAGTATTGTGAAATTTATGGAGGATAGAGATATTTCTGGCATAATCTTAGGAACAAATGGTAAAACAGTCTCAGTATTGATTGGTTGGGATGAAAAAATTAGAGATAAAATATATAACGAAGCCAAATTTATAGATTATCAATATGGTGATGATCATGGAATTTGGATTCGATTTTTTGATCAAGGTAAAGTTATAGCTAAAATTGCATTTGCTTGGGGCGACGATTTTGAAATCGAAGAAAATGATGATTTTGAACCAGGTGTTACTAAAGATATATCAAAAGTTTTACTGGAAAATAATTTTATACAAGCTGAGATAGCAAATGACTTATCGTCACTAGTAGAGAGGTTTGATCCTGATGATTGGGAAAGTACAGATAATTTTGTGGATGAGATTGGCGATTTATTAGGTTTCTTTGCTTTTAGATGGATTTCTTATGATTGTTTTTTAGCCGATAGCAATAACTATAATAACACGGATTTTCCTGATTTAGTGCTGGTGAATTTGGGAGAAAAATGATGAAGCGATTAATAGATTAAAAGAAATAAATTATCTATTCTATTGTTCGTTTTGAGAGGTGATTATCAATAAATTTTCAGTATGAAGTTGATTGTAATCTTCTTAAAGAATTCAATACTGAAATAGATTTTGTTTTGGATTTTTTAGATCAAATGAACTCTAAGACTAGTTCTTTTTGTACTCTCACATTGGCGGAAGATTTGTATATTCAAGCTGCGGGCTCAAAAACTAGAATGATGATTGAAATTCGTAAACCACTTGATTATAATGGCTTTGGGCATAGCGTGATTGGAAAAAAGAGTTTGTTTAAGATTAAGACAAAAGTTCCATATAGTGGAGGAGTTATTCAAGTAAAATCTAATGAGATATTCAACCATAAGCAAGCTAAAGAAATATTTAATATATTTATTCATAGTTTTGATGTGACAACGAGATATATCAAGCGAGATATTACAGAAATGTTTATAAAATAACCAGTAAGGTAGGGATTTTCTTGAAAGTAGAGATATGATTTATGGGAGAGAGATGAATAGTCTTTTATACTTAGCCAAAAAATTAATGATAGGATGATAAATGATGCGCTGGCGATTAATATTAATTCTATTAGTACTGATTGGTTTTTTAGTATTAGTAAAAGCCTTTTCAATGGATTCAATCGATTATCAAGAGAAGATCTTTAACCATTTACAGCAGGGACTTGAGGTTAAAGATGAAGCTAATTATTTTGATGGTAATGATTATGATTCATTAAAAAATTATCTCTTGCCACTGCAAAAAGATCGCGCTTTTAAAGCTTATGCCAAAAAATATGGCTGGAATCTAGAATTAAAAGCTAAGGATGGGTGGTTTAATGCGGGAATTAATGCTCGGGGTTTTAAGGTAGAAAGGCTTCCGTTGTACCCGGTAAAAGATGATGGTGTGATTAC
>JBFYZC010000036.1:0-2658 GCA_041309705.1 Bacillota bacterium
CAATTTACTACGGGAGAAGTGATTGGTGATCTAGAATTGGATCATATTTGCTGGAATAAACGTGAAGCGGAATTGCGAATTAGAATCGGTCAAAAGAAGTATTGGGGTAAAGGGTTGGGTAGTGAAGCATTACGACTGATTTTAGATTATTTTATGGGTGAACGTGCTTTTAACCGAATATATCTTCGAGTATATGATTTTAATCAACGAGCAATTTGCTGCTATTTGAAGAGTGGGTTTCGACAAATTGGAGTTTTGCGACGCTGCAAACTCGGCTGGAAAGATATTGTTTTAATGGAGATCACTCAAACAAGCTACCAACATTATTGCCGAAGAAAAGCTAATTCTCTGATGGTTGGTTGATTTGTAATATATATAAATATTATAAATAATCAAAAATAATTACAAAACCATAGATGATGCTGTTTTATTAAGTATATTCTTCCTTTTATAATTAAAGGCAAAAAAGGAAAAGCTGTTTTTTTGTCGAAATAAGAATGCCAATATTGATAATAAAGGAGGGGGCAGCATGTCTAAGATCAGAATTATGATTGCCGATAATAACCGCGAACTGTGTGCTACTTTTGGTGATTTGATTGCACTGCAAGATGACATGGAGATGGCAGGTGTGGCTTATGATGGCATTGAGGCCCTGCAAGTCTTAGAAAAAAACAAACCGGATGTCTTGATTTTGGATATTACCATGCCATATTTAGATGGAATTGGAGTATTAGAACGTTTAGCAGATTATAAGGAACGTCCAATGGTGATTGTTTTAACCGCCTTTGAACAGGAAGCAATGATTCAACGATTAACAGCTATGGGTGCAGCATATTATATGGTGAAGCCTTTTGATGCACCGATTCTTTTTGACAGAATTCGTCAATTCTTTAAAGGTCAGATTACTCCAATTAATTGGACATTAAAAACAGTAAACGAAGAGAAGAATCTTTCGGTCAGTAACAAAAAAGAGAAATCAACTAACCAATTGGAATTAGAAGTGAGTCGTCTCTTTCATGAAATGGGTATTCCAGCTCATTTTCGAGGGTATGCTTATTTACGGGAAGCAATTATTATTGCGGCACAAGAAGTTGATGTTTTAGGTAATATTACTAAAAACCTTTATCCGCGTATTGCTGAGAAGTATCGTTCTACCTCGAGTGGAGTTGAATCTGCAATTCGACATACGATAGAAATCGGTTGGGAACGTGGTAATGCTGAATTTATGGAAGAATTTTTTGGGATTGACGGTAATCGCAATCGTTTTCCAACCAGTGCTTCGTTTATTGCCAAGATTGCTGATAAATTACGTCTAGAATCAAGAGCAGTTTAATAATAATAGAAAGGTCTCGAAATTGAACTTAAAAGGTTTAACAGTAGCGGAATTACGTGAATATCTGAGCCAATTGAAACTACCAGCATATCGTGCTACCCAGATTTATCATTGGCTCTATCAAAAGCAAGCTCAAAGTTGGGACGAGATGACCAATCTACCTCTTTCATTGCGTGAAACTTTGAAAGCCGAGGCTTCCTTGGGAACTTTAGAGATCATTGCTGCTGAAACAGCTAAAGATCGGACAACCAAGTATCTACTTCAGTTAGAAGATATGCAAAGTATTGAGTGTGTCTATCTGCCAGAAACAGAACGTCAAACTGTGTGTTTCTCTACTCAAGTGGGATGCAAAATGGGTTGTCTTTTTTGTGCAACCGCCCAATGTGGCTGGAAAAGAAATTTAACAGTTGCGGAAATTTTGGAACAACCATTACTAATTAGTCGTCAAAATAAGATCAGGATTGATAATTTAGTGGCAATGGGTCAAGGAGAACCGTTATTAAATTATGAGGCATTACTCAAAGCAATCAAGATCTTTAATGATCCAGAAGCACTAGGGATTGGAGCACGACATTTAACCATTTCTACCTGTGGATATGTTCCGGGAATTGTTAAGCTTGGAGATGAGCCTTATCAGGTTAATTTAGCAATTTCATTGCACGCAGCTGATGATGAGTTGCGAAGTTACTTGATGCCAATTAATCGAAAATATCCCTTAGAAATATTAATGCAGACTTGTCGTGAATACTTAAAAAAAACTAAACGAAGAATTACTTTTGAGTATACATTGATTGATAATGTTAATGACCGTTTGGTTGATTTAGAAAAATTAATTAAATTACTAAAGCACATGCTGTGTCATGTGAATTTAATTCCCTTTAATACAGTTGCTGGATTGAATTTTAAACGTTCTAAATCAGAACGAATTCGTGATTTTGCAAATAAGTTGAATCAGGCGGGAATTGAAACGACGGTTCGCAAAGAGCGAGGTTCCGAATTGGCAGCTGCTTGTGGTCAATTACAAGGAAAAAGGTTGGAACTCAAATGAATATATCAAATAATCAGAAAGAATCAAATCAGGAACAGAAAGAATATGAGCGAACTTTACGTCGGCTTAAGGAACAATTTTTTGATAATTTAATGCATGCGGAATTGATAGAAGGAACTGAAGTTACAAAAATTTCAAAACGTCAAACCAACAGTTATAATTCACAGGAACGTTTACTTTTTCAAATAGTAAATGGGATTGATCAGGGACGTTATTATCTTGGGACAACTAGTGAGATTAAGATTGGGCGTCAATCTGATAATCATATCCACTTAAG
>JBFYZC010000037.1:0-3297 GCA_041309705.1 Bacillota bacterium
CATCCGTTTTTAACCCCGGGCCATCCGTCCCCACTTCATAAGGAATACTATTCTCATCATGACTCTCTGAATAATTGATCACATTATTCGTGTGCGCCGCAAAGAAACAACGACAGTAGTAAAAGATATCCCCTAAAAACTTTGGCGAATTATCCATCCAGTTTTGAAAGACTCCTTCACGTAGCAAACCAGTAATTTTATCATGAAAAGCATCACACCATTGGGCATAACCATTCCAGCCTTGCAGATTCAGATCAGCTTCATTTGGCATATTCTCCGCAATCAAAATACAGTCACTTTTAAAACCACGATCCCGAATCTCATACTGCAAACGATGCAAAAAACTATGTGCCACCCAGCACGAGTGCGTCGCATCAAAGCGGAAGCCATCCACGTGGTACTCTTTAATAAATAGTTTACAGACATCAATCAGATAATTCTGAACCTCCTCACGCTCGGTCGCCACTCGATTCCCCCAGGGAGTACTACCACTAAAATAAAACCCACCCGGCTCGGTATCCAAAATCGCATCCCACAAAGGATTAAAGGTATTTGAGGTATGATTAAAAACGACATCCAGAATCACTGCTAACCCATGCTGATGTGCCACATCCACCAGCTCACGCAATTGATCCGGTGTACCAAAATCACGCTCAATCGCCGCAAAACCACAGGGATCATAACCCATCGTCGTCGGGCCTTGCATTGAAGGTGCTTCGGCGGTTGGCATTAGTTCCAGAGCATTAATTCCCAATTTTTTAAAGTAACCATCCTTAATACGACGCATCAACCCAGTAAAACGCCCTTGCTCCTCCACTGGAATATCTGCATCACCTTCAGTAAAGCCATAAACATTTAATTCATAAATAATCAAATCTGCCAAATCAGGTGTCTGCCAGCTAGTCATCTGCCATTGATACTTGGTTGGATCAATCACCAGACAATTATTCGTACGATAATCCTGATCATAACAGCGTACCATGGGATCATGCTGATAGCGCCAGGGATACTGCTGCTGATTCAAGGGCACTCCACCAATGACAAAGAACATATACTCAAATTTTTCGGGGCATAATTCAGCCAGCAGATGCAGCAACCATAAATTAGGGTAATTATAGTAACCTTGATGCAGCTCCATTGGATAAAATTTTTCCGATACCGGTTGCGAATGCCCCGGACACTGCCAGTCATTGAAATTACCAATCAGATAAACCTGTGCTGCGCGTGGATGAAAGAAACCAAAGCAGATCGAGGCATCTGTTAGTTTATTCGCCCCTAACAATGACTTTTCAATTCCACTCTCTGGCACAACTGGAGGAATCCCATCACGTAAATAAGCGACATCCGTCTCCGGCAGATAGAGACCCTCCGGAACCAACTTTGCAATCCGCTCGTAAAACTGGTTGATATGCCCTTTCACGAAAGCAGGACGAACCGGATAGACCTCATTCCAATCCGGGAGACACCAGACTTCTTTCCCTAAATAATTGCCATAAAACCGTTCGGCAGCAGATTCAACATCAATTCCTTCAAAGCGAAAATTAAATGAGGTTAAATTAACTTCAACCTGAAAAATCAGACCATAATCATCTCGCCCACTTGCAAAAAAACGCCGTGGATAAGTGCGATAGTCATGTTGATGATAAAGTTCCAAGCAGACTGCTTGCACTACGTTAGTATGCAAGTGAATGAGCACTTTCATTGCTAGTTTCTCCTTTTTTAAAATTTTTAATATTATACCCAAAATGAAACAAATTATCAGCCGCAAATTGAAAAAACTGCCCGAAAAACAAGGCAGTCTTGGTTAACTTTTTAAATTCTGATATTCAGCTTGAGACTTTAGTTGCTTGGTCTCATAAAAATCTAACTGACCATCTACTTTAACCGGCGTCTCCTCCTCGATTGATTCCAGAATCGCCAACGCAGTCTGGGCATCACCAAATTCCACTTGCGGAGTGACGGCAATCTCTTCCTCACCCAAATAGGCATGATAAAGATTTAATAACTCATTATAATAGCCACGTTGCGGACGATAAGGATACTTACGCTCGGTTCCATCATTCAAAGCCAGATTAATCACGCCACAATCACGTTCTTCCTGATAAATCTCACCATTACGCCCCAGAATTCGCAAGCCTACCAGGGGACGTTGCATCTCTTTTCCAGCAGTATAGAAATTATACGTTCCGGTAAAACCAGTTTGAAAACGGATAATCACATTTATAATCGAAAACTGCCCCAAGGTAATCTCTTTCCGCTGTCCATAGGCGGTTAACTCATCAATCTCACCAAAAATATATCTGAGCGCTGCCAGATCATGCACTGCGGTATCATAAAAAACTCCCCCCGGAAAATCAGGATACTGCCGCCATTCTTTGGCGGGAAAAGCATCCCGACGCATATCATCTGGGAAATTTAAGACCCGATTCCAGAGAAAATAATCAACCTCACCAATCTGACCTTGGTTAAGCAGTTCCTTAATTAACTTGGGATCTTCATTATAACGATAGTTCTCCGCAATCATAATCGGTACTTGATACTTCTCACTCAAACCTGCTGCCGCTTTCGCTTGCTCTAGATTCGGGGCTAATGGTTTCTCGCAGATAATTGCCTTCTTTTTACCGGCTACCAATTTTGCTACTGCTTCGGTCGTAATAAAATTCTGGCTAATCGGCACCATAATATCAATAATCTGCACTTCTTCAAGTTTGGCTAGCTCAAGATAATCAGTATAGACATGTTGCGGCTTAACCCCCAGACGTTCTGCCCAACTACTGGCTTTACCACGATCATGGTCGCAGACTGCCACAATCTCATACTGGTCTTTTAATTCTTGATAAGCAGGATAATGCAGTTTTTCAAATGCCATCCCTGTTCCGATAATCCCTACTTTTAAACGTCCCATGCTACTTAGTTTTCCTCCCTCTTTATTGAATTCTCTATTCACCCATTAATGACGCATCTCTTCCAGCAATTCCTGATTTCCTTCCACCACCTGATCCATCACTATCTCCGGCACTGCTTCGCCTTCATCTCCTCTGGTTAACTCATTCATAAATTCCCAGGCTGCTTCCTTAGCCTCCTCAGAAAGATTCTCCCAAGTTGCAAGCAGTTCTGCTGTTGTGATCATCTTACTCACCTCACTACAAAATAGCTGTTCTTAAGATAACCATGATCCAGCAGATTTATTTGTTAAGAAAAAATAATTATGCTTCGTTTCCAATCGTGTAGGGGCAACCCCCTGTGGTTGACCAACCATTCACCGTCACGTAGGAATCGTTCCCGATCGTGTAGGGG
>JBFYZC010000038.1:0-7196 GCA_041309705.1 Bacillota bacterium
CGGATTGCTGGCTACGGATCGTTTTATTGATGCTTTGCGCCAAATGGCGGGGGTTGAAGTGCCTGAGTCTATTGATGTTGAACGAGGTCGTTTGATTGATCTCATTGCTGATATGGAACAATATTTTTACGGGAAAAGAGTTGCTTTGTTCGGCGATCCAGATCAAATGGTTGCTTTAAGTGAATTTTTAGTTAGTTTAAATATGCGCCCGGTTTATGTAGTAACTGGTACTCCTGGCAAGAAATTCGAAGAACGAATGAGTGAAGTCTTAAAAGACATTCCGGAAGCAAAGTTCCAACAATCCTCTGATATGTTTATGTTACATCAATGGATTAAGAATGAACCAGTAGATTTATTAATTGGCAATAGCTATGGAAAGTATATTGCTCGAGATGAAGATATTCCTTTTATTCGGTTTGGATTCCCCATTTTAGACCGAATTGGACATTCACTTTTCCCCAATGTAGGATACACAGGCGCTTTACGTCTGGTAGAAAAGATTTTAAATGCGCTTTTAGATCGGAAAGATCGCGATGCACCAGAACATTTAGTAGAGTTGACCCAATAAAGGTGGTGAGGGCAGTGAGAGTACTGGAAGAGAGGAAAAATCAAGTTTTTCGTAAAGGCGCAGCCGAATTTGAGATCGAATGTGAAAAGCAGAGTCTAGCAGGTTCGGTCAGTCAAAGAGCTTGTGTGTACTGTGGTTCGAGAGTAGTTCTATTTCCAATCGCCGATGCGGTTCATTTAGTTCATGGGCCTGCTGGTTGTGCAGTATATACTTGGGATATCCGTGGAGCACTTTCTTCCGGTCCAGAACTGCACCGACTTAGTTTCTCAACCGACTTACGTGAACACGAAGTAATTCATGGCGGCGAACCAAAGCTTTATAAGTCGTTAAAAGAATTAATCAATCATTATCATCCAGCAGCTGCTTTTGTCTATTCTACTTGTATCGTTGGAGTGATTGGTGATGATGTTGCGGCGGTCTGTAAAAAAGTGAGTCAAGAAACAGGAATACCCGTTATTCCGGTAGACTCTGAAGGTTTTAAAGGTACTAAGAAAGATGGTTATCGTGCCGCTTGTGCTGCATTAATGCAGCTGATTGGAGCAGGTTCCACAGAAGGGATCTCACCAAAAAGTATTAATATCTTAGGGGATTTCAACTTAGCAGGTGAAGTATGGATCATCAAAGATTACTACCGCAAGATGGGCGTGGAAGTAGTAGCAACACTTACCGGTGATGGTAGAGTAAACGAGATTCAAAAAGCACATGGTGCTGCTTTAAACTTGGTGCAATGTTCAGGGTCGATGAATTATTTGGCGAACTTGATGAAAGAGTCTTACAACATTCCTTCGCTGCAAGTCTCCTATTTTGGTAT
Source organism: Bacillota bacterium (assembly GCA_041309705.1). GTDB lineage: Bacteria > Bacillota > UBA4882 > UBA8346 > UBA8346 > JBFYZC01. The sequence continues at coordinate 1,380 of JBFYZC010000038.1, forward strand.
TGAAGATATGGCGGAATCTTTATATAGTGTAGCGCGTTTTTTCAACGACCCAGAAATGATGCAACGAACCAGTGAGTTAGTTAAAAATGAAATTAATACTATTTATCCACAAATTTTGGAATATCGCAAAGCGTTGACGGGCAAAAAAGCTGCAATATACGTAGGTGGTGCATTTAAAGCATTTTCGTTGGTTAAAGCTTTGCGTCTCCTGGGGATGGAAGTTGCCATGGTTGGGTCGCAGACCGGTAATAAAGAAGACTATCGTTTGCTGAAAGAACTTTGTGACGAGGGAACGATTATTGTGGATGACTCTAATCCCTTAGAATTAGCAAGTTTTTTGCAGGAAAAAGCCGTAGATCTCTTTATCGGCGGAGTCAAAGAACGTCCAATCGCTTATAAATTGGGGATCGGTTTTTGTGACCATAATCACGAACGAAAAATTGCTTTAGCTGGTTTTGTAGGAATGCTTAATTTTGCCAAAGAGGTTTATGCTTCGATTATGAGTCCGGTATGGCAGTTTGCACCTTTAAGACAGAAGTAAGATGAAGCGGAGGGATTACTAATGAGTTATGACAATTCAGCCAAAACAGTTACGATAAATGCTTGTAAACTCTGTAACCCGTTGGGTGCCTCTTTGGTCTTCCGCGGCATCGAGGGAGCGATTCCAATCTTACATGGTTCGCAAGGGTGCGCCACTTATATTAGACGTTATATTATCAGTCATTTTAAAGAACCAATTGATGTGGCGTCCTCAAGTTTTAGTGAAGCTAGTACTATTTTTGGAGGCAGTCGCAATCTTACTATCGCGATTCAAAATGTGATCTCGCAATATAATCCAAGTTTAATCGGTGTGGCAACTACTTGTTTGAGTGAAACTATTGGTGATGATGTGAAAATGATTTTGCATCAAATCGAAAAAGAACAACCGTTAATTAATTTTCCAAATATTGTCCCCGTGTCAACCCCAAGTTATCAAGGAAGTCATATTGATGGATTTCATGCCGCAGTTCGGGCGGTTATTCAAAAATTAGCCGCAGGTGGAGCAGAAACTACTCAGATTAATCTTTTTCCAGGAATGGTCTCTGCGGCAGACTTGAGATTTTTGAAAGAAGTATTTGCTGATTTTAAATTAAATTTAATGTTGTTGCCAGATTATTCAGAAACACTAGATGGTTCAACGTGGGACTGTTATCAGAAGATTCCTGCTGGAGGTAGTCCAATCAAGCAAATTAAAGCTGCCGGAAGTGGTAAAGCAGCCATTCAATTAGGACGGACGGTAAAACCGGAACAAAATGCTGCACTTTTTTTAGAACAAAATTTTGAGCAACGAAGCTTTCAATTGGGTCTGCCAATTGGAATCGGGGAAACAGATCGTTTTATGCAATTACTTTCCGAATTAAGTGGCTTACCAATCCCGCTGAAATATCAAGCAGAACGAGGACGATTGGTAGATGCTTATATCGATGGACATAAATATTTATTCGGTAAGAAAGCGGTAGTTTACGGAGAGCCAGATCTGGTACTGGGGCTAGCAGTATTTTTGGCAGAAATAGGAGTTATTCCAGTTCTTTGTGCTACTGGAACACAAACGGGAAAATTAGCTGCTGAGTTGTCTACTTTGTTATCCCAATTTAAATTTCAGATTAAAGTCTGTGAAGGAATTGATTTTTCTGAAATTGGTACGATTGCTGAATCATGCGCGCCTGATTTTTTAATTGGCAATAGCAAAGGGTATCCGTTATCAAAAAAGATGAAAATCCCATTGATTCGAGTTGGTTTTCCAATTCATGATCGAATTGGTGGGCAACGTATCTTGCATCTTGGTTATCGAGGCACTCAACAGTTGTATGATAGTATTGTTAATACATTAATTGCTCAAATTCAGGAAGAATCTTTGATTGGTTATAGTTATATCTAAATTTCAACTAAGGAAGTGATCTGTCATGGCTAATGATCGTTCTCTTCATCCGTGTTTCAATGTAGAAGCCAGGCATAAATACGGCAGAATCCATTTGCCAGTTGCGCCTAAATGCAATATTCAATGTAATTTTTGTAACCGCAAATTTGACTGTGTTAATGAGAGTCGCCCTGGAGTGACCAGCAAAGTGCTCTCGCCCGGGCAGGCATTAGCATATCTGCGAAAATATTTAGAGTTTAACCCCGACATTTCAACCGTCGGAATTGCAGGTCCGGGTGATCCAATGGCTAATCCAACCGAAACTTTGGAGACAATTAGTTTAATTCATCGGGAATATCCTAATTTATTATTCTGTCTTTCGAGTAATGGTCTGCAATTGTCACCTTATATTAAGCAATTGGCTGAATTGGGGGTGAGTCATGTCACGGTTACGGTAAATGCGATTGATCCAGAGATTGGGGCAAAAATTTACGCTTGGGTTCGTGATGGCAAAACAGTTTATCGAGGTCGTGATGGAGCCGCATTGTTGTTAGAAAGGCAGCTACAGGCAATCAAGGAGCTAAAAGCAGCGGGAATAACGGTGAAGATTAATACTATTATTATTCCGGGGATTAATGAGACACATATCCCAGAGATTGCTCGTCAAATGAAAGAGTTGGGCGCGGATGTAATGAATTGTATGCCGCTATTTCCGGCTAAAGATAGTAAATTTGAAGACTTGAAAGCTCCATTGGCGAGTACGGTCAATCAAATTCAAAGTCAGGCTGAAGCCTTTATTCCACAGATGAAACATTGTGCACGTTGTCGCGCGGATGCTGCTGGATTGATTGGTGCTCCATTTGAAGCAAAAACTGTAGATTTACTTAATGATGCCGCAAAATTACCATTGATTCCGGAAGAAAACCGTCCATATATAGCGGTAACTAGTATGGAAGGTATTTTGATTAATCAACATTTGGGCGAAGCAACTCATGTGCATATTTTTAATCATCTTAATCAAGAGATTGAACTGGTGGAGATCAGGCTAGCTCCAGAACCGGGCAGTGGCGCGGAACGCTGGAAAGAACTCAGCTATTTACTGAGAGACTGTCATACTCTCTTAGTCAGTGGAGTGGGAGAAACTCCTTTGAAAATATTGCGCCAAAGCGGTATCAAAGTTTATGAAACGGAAGGCTTGATCGATCAGGCGATTCGAACCTTGGCTAATGGTGGAGAAATGCAACGAAAAGCCGTCGTAACCAAATGTGGCTTTTCGTGCAAGGGAGACGGTCTGGGATGTGGGTGAATATTTTTTAAACAAACCAAATTACAGTAGTTAAATCAAAATAAGGGGGAAATAGCAATGGAAAAACCAAAACATCACATTTTTATCTGTTCCAGTTCGCGAGTGATTGGCGAACCACTCGGGGCTTGTGGGCGACGCGGAGTAGGCGACTTGATTCAGTACATTCAAAATGAAGTGGATGACCGAGGAATAGAGGGAGTAATGATTACCAATACGGGCTGTTTGAAAGTTTGTGACCGTGGACCGGCGATGGTGATTTATCCGGAAGGTTACTGGTATGGTAATTTGGACGAAGCTGCGATTGATAAAATTCTAGATGCTTTGGAAGATGGTGTTGCCGCAGAAGATTTATTATTAACTTAAGCCAGGAGTGAGTGGGATGAAAGCAATTACAGCACCTAAAGTTTGGCTGATTGATTCCACTTTAAGAGATGGAGAACAAGCTGCCGGAGTAGTGTTTAATCTGGATGAAAAGATTACTATTGCCAAGATGCTAGCAGAGATTGGTCTGCCAGAGCTTGAGATAGGAACTCCGGCAATGGGTGCTACTGAAATTGAACAGATCCGGACTTTGGTGGAATTGAACTTGCCTACGCAGTTAATTTGTTGGTGTCGTGCCGTTGGCGAGGATCTTCAAAAAGCTCAAAACTGCGGGGTAGATCGAGTTCATCTCTCATTTCCGGCTTCGAGTTTGCAAATTTCGACTCTGGGTAAGTCGGAAGCTTGGGTATTTGACCGTCTAAAAGAGTTAATTGGTTTGGCAAAAAGTAAATTCTCATATGTTTCAGTGGGTGCGCTGGATGCATCGCGAGCAGATTTTGATTTTTTAAAAAAATTTGCTTTGTTGGCTTTTAAATATGGCGCGAATCGGTTGCGGATTGCTGATACCGTAGGATGCTTAAATCCAATGCAGACTTGGAATATGATTAACAGCTTGCGTAAGAACATTCCTGGGATTGATCTGGAATTTCACGGTCATAATGATCTAGGAATGGCTACTGCCAACACCTTGGCGGCGCTTGATGCGGGTGCTTACTATGCCAGCGTCACAGTTAACGGATTAGGCGAACGGGCGGGTAATGCTCCGTTGGAAGAAGTGGTAATGGCGCTGAAATGTTCGATGCAGCAAGATTTAGGCATTGACACTACCAAGTTAAATCTGTTGTGCCATAGGGTCAGTACGGCTTCAAAGCGGATCATTCCAAGTGATAAACCAATTATCGGAGAAGCGGTCTTCTTGCATGAATCAGGTATTCATTGTCATGGTTTATTAAAAAATCGTTTAACCTATGAGCTGTTCTCGCCAGCTGAAGTAGGGAGAACCGTACCTGATTTTGTAATGGGAAAACATACCGGTCTAGCAGCGGTAAAACATTTTTTAGACAGTAAAAAACTGCCTTATACTCAAGCGGAAGCAATTAAGTTGCTGAATTTGCTGAAAGAACAATCTTTGCTCCAGAAAAGTGCTTGTTCGGCAGAAGAAATTACTTCTTTATATCGAGAAATTGTGAATAAAATATGTTGAACTGGTTTTTTACTTTTTGTTCACAAATCTCTCATATATCTCCACCATCAATTTTTCAATATTTTGGTAATCTGGTTCATCTGGTAAAACAGTGGTTCTGGCAGCACTATAGTACTCTGCTTCATAATGATCAACCATTGCAAAAATTTCTTCGAAAGTATATTTACCAAGCCGAATCGAGAGCAAAAGCTCCTGTTCTTTCTCACGATAAATATTAATTCCTTCGCCTTGAAGAATTTCCGTTCCGGTAATTAAGAGTCGGATTAGATGCATCGCATGTTTATAGAGATGGGGTTCATCTTTTTTGCGATTACGGTGGTTTAACTTCGAGTAGTCTTTAATAATATTACTCATCTGGGAGTAGATGTTTTTAAAATCACGTAAGGGATAATGTTGCAACTGGAGATCCATAAAGATTTCAGTCTCAAAGTCTGGATTGGTGGACTGATCCAGATATAAGTTGATCTCATTATTAGTAAAAGTCTGATAAGAGCGTTTTAAATGATCCATCTGACTTTGAATACTATTTAGGAGATGAGCTTCTTTTTTATTTTGGGGGTAATTATCCCGCGCGAGCGCGTTTTGGAGACGGCGCAGTTGAGCAGAGGCATAATTCCCAAAGCTTTGGATGACTCTTTTGGAGAGAAAGAGATGTACATTTTCTTTCAGGAGCATACCTTCTGGAGAGAGAATTAAGCAAAATTCCGGCGCTGTGCCCAGAATCTCCAGGACATTGGGATTATTGCTGAGACAAAGGTTGATGAATTTTTTGAGTCCATAGATTACGGTATCAGTGGTTCGATCCTCGAATTGCTCGAAACTGGAGAGTCCCAGTAGATCGGTTTTTGTTTCAAGTGTAACTCCACGCAGATCAAGATCACTGGATTCTAAATTAGTGCCATAAGCAATTGAGCCTGCTAAAGTTAGGATTAGAATATTTTCACCTAAATGCGGGTCGGTCTTTAAAAAGTCATATGCTGGAGTTTGTAGTTTCGTTTGGTAAGATTGTAGATGATTCATAGTTATCCTCGTAATCGTTATTTCCAGACTGCTTGGAGCGTAGTTTGAAAGAGTTGATTTAGCGCTTGG
>JBFYZC010000039.1:0-7191 GCA_041309705.1 Bacillota bacterium
TCTAACCACGTTGCCACAGATACTCACCAATTTTAATAATCTTTTTTCTTAAAAGACTTTCCTTCGAATTTAAAGTTTTCATTTTCCGAAACCTCACTTCGATTTAAAATTTTAATCAAAAATACACTTCTGGCTTGACATTTCCATTTTATTATGACATATTTATTATGTGTAGATTTTTCATTTTAGCAAATTTCATACATCTTTTCAACCAAATTATTATAGTATTTTTTATGAATCTAGACAATAATTTTATTGAGAAAGGCTGTGTATATGAGAAAAAACCGTTACTTTGCTAAAATACTCTTGCTCTCTATACTTTCTACCACTCTAGCTACTACCACCTTCGCTGGTTTCTTCGAGCGTACCATGATGTTCGTGGGTGACCTCTGTTTTACAGGCGCCATGCAACAAAAGTTGATTCAGGATCCCCATTATCCCTGGGTAAATGTTAAAGAGGTGCTTAATAAAGCTTCCTTACTAGTTGGAAATCTCGAAGCTCCTCTCTCCGATAATGGCAAACCTTATACTCAAAAAACCTGGATTTTACGCGGTGACCCTCGTACTACAGCGGCACTTAAAGCTGGTAATTTTCATGCCGTCACTCTGGCCAATAATCATATGATGGACTATGGTCAAGTTGCTCTCGAAGATACTTTAAACGCACTTGATAAACTGAATATTGCCCATACTGGCGCCGGGATGAATCAAGCAACAGCCAGTCAACCAATCATTCTTAATACTTCAAACTGGATTAAAGTCGCTATTCTCTCGTACTCCTTTACTTATCCAGAAATATTCTGGGCAACTGCCAAACGTCCCGGAGTAGCACACGCACTTCCCAAAAACATCTGTGCTGCAATTAAAGAGGCAAAAACTCGCGCTCATCATGTAGTCGTCACTTTTCACTGGGGGAGAGAGATGGAATCTTATCCTAGCGGCTATCAGATCACTGTTGCCCGTCAATGCATCGATGCTGGTGCTTCAATGGTGATTGGACATCATCCTCATGTGTTACAAGGTATCGAAGTCTATCGTGGAGGATTGATCGCCTATAGCCTGGGCAACTTCGCTTTTGGCTCTTACGCCAAAAGCTGTACTGATAGTGCAATTCTTGCGGTTGATTATGATCGCAAGGGGCTAATTCGAGCTAAGCTCTACCCGGTGAATGTTAATAATTATCAGGTTCATTTTCAAACTCGTCTGCGCCACGGAACAGATGCTCAACGCGTCTTAAATCACCTGCAGAAGATCTCCCAAAAGTATCATACCCAGATTAAAATTCAAAATGAGCTTGGAATTATTGAACTACGCAAATAATTATATTTACTAAAAGAGGTTTTTCAAATGAATCTTCAAGTTATGTCCCAAATGGTCAATTATTTTCAAAACGATCCCAAAAGAATTAATCACGCATTAAAAGTCTATAGTTTTGCCCAATTAATCAGTGCCACAGAAATACTTGCTTTCTCGACCAGAGAAGTGATTAACTACACTGCCCTACTTCATGATATTGGCATTAAAGTTTCTGAAGCAAAATATACCTCAGCGGCTGGTAACTATCAAGAACTAGAAGGTCCACCAATTGCACGTCAGATTCTTACTGAATTAAATATCTCCCCCGCAATTATTGAACGATGTTGCTTTATTATTGGCAATCACCATTCATATTCTAAAATAGACGGAATTGACTTTCAAATTCTGGTGGAAGCTGATTTTTTAGTTAATATTTACGAAGATGATCTGGATATCGAAACAATCAAAACAATCCAAACTAAATTCTTCAAAACTTTAACTGGTAAAAAATTGCTACAAAGCATGTATTTCGGCGATACAAAATCTATCTAAAACAACCAAAAAGGACAAGACTCGGAAAACTCTCGAGCTTGTCCTTGATTTTTACTCTTTTTCAAAAAAATTACCAAATGTTATCAACAATGATTGTCTCATCGCGTCGCCAACCAACTGAAACCATTGCTAGTGGTGCTTGGGTCAAATCTACCAAACGTTTCAGATAGTCTTGCGCTTTGATCGGCAATTCTTCCCAGCTTTTCGCTTGAGTGGTGTCACAGAGCCAACCCGGCACTTCCTCATAAACTGGCTCGCATTCTGCCAAAACTCTCAAATTAGCCGGAAATTCTTTCAACAGCGTATTCTTATAACGATATGCTGTACAGATCTTAATTTTTTCCAGTTGATCCAAGACATCTAACTTCATAATCACCAATGAAGTTACGCCATTGATTCGGGCTGAATACTCTGCAATCACTCCATCAAACCAGCCACAGCGACGTGGTCTGCCAGTGGTCACTCCATACTCGCGTCCCCGACCATCACGCAACAGCGAGACCATCTCTTCTGGTAGCTCGGTCGGAAATGGTCCTTCACCAACCCGAGTCGAATAGGCTTTGATCACTCCGACAACTTTGTTAATCTTGGTCGGACCAACGCCGGTACCAATACAAGCACCTCCTGCCGCTGGTGAGGAGGAACTCACAAAGGGATAAGTTCCATGATCAATATCTAAAAGCGTGCCTTGTGCTCCTTCAAATAGAACCCTTTTTTCCTCTTTGATTGCCTGATTAACAATCACCGAAGTATCTGCAACCATTTCTCGCAATTCATTTGCATATCCTTGATACTTGCTTAACATTTCGGTATAATCAAACTCTGGTTGGGCATGAAGTTGCCGCAAAACTCTATTTTTATGTTCCAAGACTTCAGCCAGACGCATTGGAAAATTTGTTTCATCTAAAAGATCACTAATCCGAATTGCATCATAACGAGCATATTTATCAACATAGGCAGGACCAATCCCCTTACCAGTAGTTCCAATTCTTCCGGTAGTGCGGCTTGACTCATCAAGTAAATCCAGAGTTGGATGATAAGGAAGAATTACGTGTGCCCGATCACTAATTCTAACTCTTGAAATATCAATCCCTCGCTCTTTTAATGCCGCAAGCTCTTTCAAGAGGACTTCTGGATTAATCACCACACCATTACCTAAGACACATAAAGTGTCCGAATAAAGAATCCCCGAAGGTACTAAATGTAATTTGAACTCCTCTTCACCAATTACAATGGTATGCCCAGCATTATTGCCACCTTGATAGCGTACCACCATCTCGGCTTGACTCGACAGAAAATCGGTAATCTTACCCTTGCCTTCATCGCCCCATTGCATTCCAACAACAACTACTGCAGACACTGGGGTCACCTCCACTTAACAATTTGTAAAAGAGACTGCTTTTTTTGCTCTTTAATCTTAGCACAAAAAGTAGTATAATTCAAATTAATAGTATTTATATTTTCAATAAAGGAAATTTATAGATATGGAACTTTCACAACTTATTACATTTCAGCTAGTTGCTACTTGCCAAAGTTTTTCTAAAGCAGCACAATTACTCCATCTAACTCAACCTGCAATCACCATGCAGATCAAAAACCTCGAAATCGAACTAGGCGAAAGATTGATCGAACGGCAATCTCGCTCACTGGTACTAACTCCAGCGGGTGAAGTCTTTCTCGACTATACTAAAAAAATCCTAAATCTCACCAATCAAGCACGTGAAAGTATCCAACAGTTTCATCAAATACGTGGTCGCTTAGTGATTGGCGCTGGCACTACCAATACTATTTTTCGCCTGCCACAGATGCTCCAAATTTATCACCAGCAATATCCAGAAATTGAGATTCAAATTCGCAGCGGTGATTCAGAGTACATTAGCAGATTAGTACAGGAAAACGCAATTGATCTTGGTTTAGTAACCACAATTGATATCAATAATAACTTAGAAGTGAAACCATTATTTTCAGACCAGATTCTTTTAGTTACCCCGCTAGGCTATCCTGAAAAAATCGCTCCAGAGCTTTTAGCCAAAGAAGCATTAATTCTCTTTCGGAATGGTTCTGGTTTTCGACGCTATCTTGATAAATATTTTCTCGCGCAACAGTTTCAAGCTAAGGTAATTATGGAACTAGAAAGTATGGAAGCGATGATTAGTTTTGTTAAACATGGCTTAGGAATAGCCTTTCTCCCTGAGATTGCTATTCGGGAACAATTAGCACAACAAACTATTCAAACAATGTTAATTAATAACTGGCCACAAATGATTCGCCAGACCTACCTCATCTATCGCAAAGATAAATATCTCACCTGGTCAATTAAGACTTTCTTAAAACAAATTCTTGGTGAAAATATATAGCCGAAATCTTCCGAGATTTCGGCTGTTTAATTTTCAAATAACTTTTACGGCAAATATGGTAAAGGATTAACCGGAACACCATTACGTCGAATCTCAAAATGCAAGTGTGGGCCAGTAGAAAGACCCGTACTTCCTGCCAAAGCAATTATTTGCCCTTTATAAACCCGTTGTCCCTTTTTCACCAACAATTTTGAATTATGACCATAACATGAAGCGATCCCATTACCATGATTAATTGCTACATAATTACCATAGCCACCCTGCCAGCCGCAGACCACCACAATCCCATGATCGACTGCTTTTAATTTAGTTCCGGTTGGTACTGCAATATCAATTCCATTATGAAATCTTTTATACTTCAAAACCGGATGAGTACGCCAACCAAATCCAGACGAGATTCTTCCTCGAGTTGACCAGATCATATTCCCTGTACCATAAACCACTCCTGGATTACGTTTCTCCAAACGACGAATTTCCGCTTCAATTGCGCGCGAAGTTCGCTCGTATTCTTCAAGAGCTCGCTCTAATTTATTACGATCGTTTTGAATCTTTTGTAATTCCCGTTTGGCAATTTGCATTTGATTGCCAACCATTCTTTGCTGTTGAGAGACCTGGTCGCGCATTAATGTTACTTGACGATACTCCATTTCAATTTGTAGCTTCTTTTGCTGTACCAATTCATGTTGTTCGGCAACCACAATCTTACTCGCCTCTAAATCTTTAATTAATTTCTGGTCACTTTTGATAAAATAAGCAACCGTTTCAAAACGATAGACTAGATCAGCAAAATCTTTCGCGGTAAAAAGTGCTTCTAAATATGTTTGCGTACCATATTTATAAGTAACGACCATTCGCTTCTTTAACAGCTCATGGCGGAAGGTCAACTCCTTCTCCAAACTACCCAAATCTTGTTGTAACCGGCGTAGCTCGTTTTTAGTTAGCGTTGCCTTATTTTGGACTGCTCCCAACTGACCCTTTACTTCTTCATAGTTATCTTCAAGTTTGTTTAGTCGCTGTTGTTGTTCTGTTAAATTATTTAAAACAGATTTTTCTCGCTTCTTCTTACGATAAAGCTCTTCTCTGGTCTGTTCGATTAAGCGATCAATCTTCTTACGCTCAGAAAAGTTAACTCCCCAAGTATCAAGTGCGGTTATTCCAACTAGTGATAGTGTCAAAGAAAAAATCAGACAAAATCGATAAAAATTCCGCAATCAAGACCCTCCTTGCAAAAAATCCAAACTAAGTATTATTTCTTTAAAGTTATTTTCTACCAATTAATGGATTTTCCTGCTAATTTTTTATAATCATATGAAAAATATTTTTCTCACAAACTAATATTATTCTTTCTATATATTTTACAATGAAGATCTTTTGTTATATCAAACAAAAATATCCAAAGCACCAAGGATTTTTTGCGATGATATAAATTTAGACCTTTTAAAAAGAAATATATGCTTTCTAATAAAGGTCTTTTGTTATATCAAGCAAAATATCCAAAGCACTAAGGATTTTTTGCGAAGATATAATGATTTAGACCTTTTAGAAAGCATAAAAAAAATAATTTTCAAAAACCTCAGGCTTCCAAAGTAATTTTTTTTTATTTTTTATACCTTCTCTAACAGGCTTTTCTGATTTTAACACGAATTAATTAACATGAATGCTTAATTATTATGGAATTTATTCCCTAATTTTTTCGTTTAAAGAGATATGTCATCATTATATCAAACTGTCTCTTTGTAAATTTTAAAATTAAGCTTAATCATCAAACTCAAACTAGAAAGGGGTACGATGCGGTGAATATCGCATTTTTCCTAATTCCAAAAAATGAAGTTGTTTATCTACCAACTAAGTGCACCATGCGTCAGGCACTCGAAAAAATGGAATATCATCGTTATACTGCGGTTCCAATTATCGATCATCAAGGTAAATATATCGGCACTTTGACTGAGGGAGATCTGTTATGGAAATTAAAAAACACACCTGGTCTAACTTTCGAGGGTACCGAAAAACTATTGCTCAAAGATGTTCCCCGCAGAGTGAACAATGCTCCGGTTCGAATTCACGCTGAGGTTGAGGATCTTTTTACTTTATCCCTCACGCAAAATTTCGTTCCGGTAGTTGATGATAGTGATACTTTCATTGGTATTATTCGACGACGTGAAGTTTTGGAATATTTTTTTCAGTTACAACAACCTAGATTCTCAACCCATTTAAAACATGGGTAAAATTAATCACAACATAAATCTTGGAGGAACCCAGATGTACAATCAAAAATTAGCACAAATTATCGACCATACTCTTTTAAAACCAGAAGCAACTCAAATACAGATTGAAAAACTTTGCGAGGAAGCCCTAACTTATCAATTTGCTGCAGTCTGCGTCAATCCTACTTGGGTCTCTTTGGTTGCACAAAAATTAACTAATTCCAATGTAAAAACCTGCACTGTAATTGGCTTTCCCCTCGGTGCAAGCACTACCAAAACTAAACTTTTTGAAGCCACAGATGCACTTGAAGCTGGTGCCACAGAGTTAGACTTGGTACTTAATCTCGGCGCTTTAAAATCTTTAAAATATAATTTAGTTCAAGATGAGATTCAAGCATTCGTAGAATTAGCTCATCCACAAGCAATTGTCAAAATAATTATAGAAACTTGTCTGCTTTCTGAGTCCGAAAAAATTAAAACTTGTGAATTATCCGTTGCCGCTGGCGCTGATTTTGTAAAGACTTCTACTGGATTTAGTTCAGGAGGAGCTACCATTGCCGATGTCAGTCTGCTACGTAATTGTGTTGGTAATAATGCTTTGGTTAAAGCTTCAGGTGGCATTCGTGATTATGCTACTGCAACTGCAATGGTTGCCGCTGGAGCAGATCGACTGGGCACAAGCGCCAGTGTTGCAATTATTCATCATCTAGGTTCTTCAAGCCAATACTAATTATATAATGTCCGACATTATATTTATATTTGCCAACAAAAAATATTTTTTA
>JBFYZC010000040.1:0-2743 GCA_041309705.1 Bacillota bacterium
GCTGCACTGTTCGATCTGCAATTGGTCCATTTTTGGCAAAACATTTGCAGTAAGATAAACTTCTTTTCCTTCTCGTTTCAAGCTCTCCTCTGCTTCAGCTGCGGCATTCTTATTCCCAGCAATAATAATCGGCACCGCAAAGCTACTCTCTGCCAGTAATTGTGCATTCTTAAAATTCATTTGGTATAAATCTGAAATTTCATACGGATGATTGCTTGCTTGTAAGCCTCGAATAAATTCATCACGCACCTGTCTAGTAAATGAATCCTCACTCGGATGAGCATAAACTATTAATACCTGCATTAAGTTTCATCCTTTCCGGTAAATTCAAACTATAAACTTGCAGTTCTATTCCACACTCTCTATTCCTGCCAAACTTTTATAATATCTAGCAAAAGACCGCCTCCCTCAAGGAAGACGGTCTTTTAATAACTGATTTAAATAAATTTCACCTGATACTTCTTAGCGACTTTAGGACTCAATTTCTCCTGCATACTCTTGGGCACAGTCACTGTTTGCAGATTGCCATCACTCACATAACGTAACTGTGGATTTTTCTGAAACATCTTTACATAAGCTCGTGGTCCCCAGCCAGTATCCCCTGCTTGCACCCGTTCTAATTTATATGAATTAAATTTTGCATCAAATGGCGACGGAGCTGGTCCCGAACCTACCAGTAACACGCTATCATGATGATACTTAATTCCTTCATGACTACCATCATGCTCTAAGACTTGATTTTTGGGATGCACTCCCAAAGGAAGTGCTAGCGAACGAACATTATAACCCGGGATATAGGATTGAATTGCTTTCACCGCTAATGCCAGTTGTTTCTGCACTCCTGCATCGTCAGTTTTACCTAAATTCTGATGCCAATAGCTATGATTACCAAGCTCATAACCATGCTTTACTAAATATTCTAATTTCTGCTGAATGTATTCTTCCTGTCCAAAAAGGCGTAAACCCGGCTTGATTGCAGGTAAAAGATAAAAAGTTGCGGTCAATGGAAAATCGGGATGTTCCTTCTTAAACTGCTCCATCATCCCTACCGCACATTGCGGATCGATTACCAATTTGTCACCTTGTTTTAAATACCGAAACTGTCCTTGACTTGAATCATCAAAAGTCATCACAAATGGAGTCTTACCTGCTGGAACATTAATCTTACCATCCACATAATCATTCATCGAGATTGGATAGTAACCATTTTCATAAAGCATCTCTAGATCTTTACGAAAGTTCGGCGCAGTTCGCCGCCAGTCTCCTTCTGGTTCACCAATCAGATGATACTCCAGAATCATTACCTTTCCAACTTCATTGGGAGGAAGTGCCCCTACCTTTACTGCTGTTTGATTTGCACGGACAAATCTCCCTGGAATTACTGCAACTGCTAGTAATCCCAATACTGCTAGACCTATCAAGCCATTTTTTAACCGCACCACGAATTTACCTCTCCTTATTTCTTTTAATTTGACTATTTAACAGAATATCTAATGATTATGCCACAAAAAATATTTAGTCAAATATTTCATGCAAGATATAGTGTCACGATGCACTAACGTGCAGTATATCTTGTATGCAATGTTAATTTGACTTATTTTTTGGGGTTTTATCATCTAATTATTTTCGAGACATTCTCTTCTTTTCCTGCACAAATCACGAGAATTTAAAAATATTATGGTAATTATTATCACTTTTTTAATAATTCATCAAAAAATTTCATCTCAACTACCTTTTGCTCTGAGATACTGGTGACTAAAGCATCAATTGTCAAAGCATTAATGATCGATTCTTGCAATGGAATTACTGGTGTTTCTTCACCCCTGATTACAGCAGCAAAGTTTTTTAGTTGTAACTCAAAAGCATTAGCTGTTTCAATCTGATATCTATCTGTCAAAATATAATCCCAAGGCTCTTTCCGATGTGTCTGTGTAATCTCAACCTCACCGTAGATTCCCCACGCAATTGGGAGTCGCAAAATCCCATTCGCGCAGGTTATTTGTAATTCTTGACTGAAATTCGCTTCTTTACTGCTTTCAATCATCCCAACCATTCCATTTTCATATTCAATCATTCCAAAAATACGTGTAATCACTCCATAACGCTCGCTTATTTTACCCGAAGCAAAGATTCGTTTTGGTAAAGCACCACTAAAATAATTGCAAGCATTGACGAGATAACTCATCCAATCATAAGGAACACCACCACCACATTCCTTACGATAACGCCAATCAATTTCAATTTCTGGATTCAAATTCTCTTCAGGCTCATAATTACTGAAAGTCGCTCGAATACTATCAATGTTTCCCAGATCCCCATACGATAAAACTCGTTCCAATTTATGAATTGCTGGATGGTGACGATACTTAAACCCTTCCATCAAAAATGCATTATTTTTAGTAACCAGCTTCCAAATCGCCAAACCTTCCTCCCCAGAGAGAGTTAATGCTTTTTCGCAGAGAATATTTTTAATCCCCATAGTTAAACATTTTTCAATCTGTTCTAAATGCTGCATTGGCCAAGTGCAAAGAATCACTGCATCTAAACTTTCCTGCTTCAGCATTGTTTCTAGGTCTAGGTAATATCTTTGACAATGGTACTTTTCAGCAACTGCTTGAACACGTTCGCTAAGCAGATCGCAACAGGCAACAATCTCAATATCCGCCAGCTTTTGCGCTGCTCGAAAATGCTCATGGGAATGCTCACCACAGCCAACAATCCCTATTTTAAGCAGATCATGATC
>JBFYZC010000041.1:0-4687 GCA_041309705.1 Bacillota bacterium
AAAGAAGAGATGGGACAAGAGAAGAGTTTGCTGCTTGAAAAATATCGACTTAATTGTAATGAGCGGCTGTATTGGGAGCGAAGACAGAGTAACTATCCTACTCAGGAGTATTTCAGTCATCGTTTTGTGATCAAGTCCTCGGTTTTGGGAATAGTCTTTCATATTTATCGACTTTGTTTTGCGAAGGTGAAATATTTCGAGCAAAACTGGGATGATTTTTTACCTTGTATTTATGATTGGCGTTCGGGTAGTTTTGTTGAATGTGAACTCTATCAGATGGAATTTATTAAGCAGAAGCAGACAGGAATTGTTTTAGATTTACGGAATTTGAGCTTGATTAATCGCATTGAGGATTTTTTAAGTTTATGCAAGTACTTAGAAGATAAAAAATCTTCGGTTAATAAAATCTAACATTAACGAAAGGTTGGTTATGTGATGAAAAGAATCCTTTGTCTAATCGTAATTTTAGTGATAATGCTGACGATAACGGGTTGTATTCCTGGTGATGGGAGGGCCTCGCTTGAGAAACCAGCAGGATTTTTGATGGGAATCTGGCATGGCTGGATTGCGCCATTCTCATTGATAGTGGGAATTTTCAATCATAAAATTCGTGTCTATGAGGTCTATAATAGGGGTTGGTGGTATGATTTGGGTTTTTATATTGCATTATTGGGCGGTTTTGGTGGTTTATCAATAGTACGGCGCAAAAGAGATGAGCGAGTGATCGTCAAGAATGGAGAGAAAGGTGTGGTAATTGAAAGGATTGATTAGTTGATTTAGCAGTTGTGTTATCTGTAAATTTTGAGTTAAAAAATGTAATTGCTAATGAGGTGTCAAGATACTTTGAGTGGATAAATGGAAGGTTATAGATAAAAAAGGATTTTTAGTATTTTTGCCCGAAATAATACCATTTAAAGTTGGTATTACTTTTTTTGACATAAAACTTGCTGAATATTTGGATTGTAAGGGGGATTTTGAATGAGGTCTTTTAAAGCCGTTTGTTTGGGAATAGGATTATTTTTAGGAGTTAGTGCACTCTCGCTAGCAGCACCTCGGGATGAATATTTACTTTTTGGTCAAAAAACCGATGCGATCGAAAGTGTTTATCTGGTCAAGGCAGATGGGACTGAATTAAAAAAGATTGCCGAAGGTAAAAAAGTTAAATATTATATGGTGAATGGGCGGCTTTTGTACTTGGAAAATAATCGTTTATACGAGTATCAATACACTACAGGGCAGAAGATTGTTATTCCTAAATTTGCCGCAGACGAATTTTATTTTTACTCACTTCCCGGTCAAACAGACGAAACGTTAATAATTGCAATGTATCAAGGGTATGAGTACTGGTATTTGCTTGATTTTACTGATTATTCTTTGCGCAAAGTTAGTCAGCCGGAGTATCTGCCAAGAAATACTGCAAGATCAGTGAAGAATTATAGTCCCGACAGTAATGGCAATGCAGTTTTGAGTGCGCGCTATAATGGGATGGATTTTCATCTGGTGATTCAGGAAAAAAAGCAAGGGAAGTTTAAAACTTGTTGGACTTTGAGTAAAACATTGTCTGTTTTTCCGGAGTTTCCGATTTGGTCCCCGGATTCGAAAAAAGTTGTTTTTTATGCGCGAGAAGCACGAAATACTAATGATTTTTACTCGCTGTACTTATATGATTTCAAGCTTAAAAAGCTATTTTTGATCAAAGAGAGGGTTTTTATGAAACTGGAGTTTGAAAAGCTGAAATTAGCTCAGTTTACGCCCAGTTGGTCACCGGATAGCCGCTACCTGATCTTTGAGTATCTGCCATATGGATTACCAACCGAGAGTAAGATTATTCGCTATGATTATGAGACGGGGCTTCAAAAAGTACTGTTTGAAGGGAAGTGTGATTATCAGTATCCGACCTGGTCGCCTTCGGGAGAAAAAATTAGTTTGCTCTCGAATCGTAATAATGGTTATCAATTGTATGTAACGGATCTAGAAGGCGAAAATTTAAAACGTCTCTCTGGCTCGGGAAAGACCATTTGGGCAAAATGGCTTACCAATGAAGTAGAGTAAAAATTAGAGTTGAATTGTTAAACCAGAATATTAAGTTATTCTGGTTTTTATTTTTTATTTAGAAAATTATAAAAACAAAGAGGAATTAAGGGAGTGATAGTAGTAATTATATGATAAAACCCCAAAAAGTAAGTCAAATTACCATTTCACACAAGATATACTGCACGTTAGTGCGTCGTGACACTATATCTTGCATAAAATATTTGACTAAATACTTTTTGTGGCATTATCATTATATACTTTACAGTGAAAGTACACCGTATAGTGAGATGCTGCTTTTACCTGAAGCTGAAAGTTTTAGTTGAAAATTATAAAATTTTCGGGAGATGATTTTTGTAAAATGACTAAACTTAGTCTGGTAGCCCCAGTGGTCAAATGGGCGGGAGGTAAAAGACAGAGTCTAAAGGAGATCTTGAGATATCTTCCAGCTAATATTGATACATATTATGAGCCATTTTTGGGCGGTGGAGCATTACTCTTTGCGCTACAGCCAGAACGGGCGGTAGTGAATGATCTCAGTGCAGAATTGATGAATCTTTATCAAGTGTTAAAAGATGATCTAGAAGGTTTGCTAGCGGATTTACGTAAGCATCGTAATGAAGAGGAGTACTTTTATAAAATTCGTGAGCTGGATCGGGATCGAGCGAAGTATGCTAGTTTGACCCCAACCCAGAAAGCTTCGCGAACGATCTTTTTAAATAAAATCTGTTACAATGGTCTATATCGGGTGAATCGAGCGGGTGAATTTAATGCGCCATTTGGTAATTATAAGAATCCCAAGATTCTGGATGAGTCAAAATTACGCGCGGTGAGTGAGTATTTTAATCAGGCAGAAATTAAATTCTTATGTACCGATTTTGTCAAGGCGATGCCAGATGTCAATGAAGGAAGCTTTGTCTATCTTGACCCACCCTATGACCCGGTCTCCAAGAGTGCTAGTTTTACCGGCTATGACAAGGGAGGCTTTCGTCGAGCTGAGCAGCAACGTCTGAAGCTTTTCTGTGATCAGTTACATCAAAAAGGAGTGAAGTTTCTTCTGTCGAACTCGGCAACCGATTTTATCCTTGAGTTGTATCAGGATTATCAGATTGAACGGATCAAAGCGAAACGGCGTATGAATTCTGATCCGAATAAAAGAGGTGCAGTGGAGGAGATTTTGGTACGAAATTATGAAGAGATACAGGGCATTGAGGCATTTGAGGTAGGATGTGTGATGTGATATAGAGACGCACCGCCATGCGTCTCTAATGGTAATCAATACGTCTCTACAACATAAAATGACATTTTTCGGTTTAAAACGCTATTTTAGAGAATTGAAATATAGATCAAATAATGATATAATTATTTTGATGTCTGTCATAAAAATTTTAAGGATGGTTACCAAGTGAGGATTCGACGCAAAAGATCTGTGGTAGATACTGAAGATTATGAAAATAATTATACATCGCCTGAAACTGATTTTAAACCAAATAAAACTAAATTTCGTTGGCGTTTTAAGCCGCGTTCATTTTTGACTATAACACTCTGGGGGATAATACTCTTTCTGGGATTGAAAATTTTGTTAATTCCATTGTTTGAAGGAGTCTATGGTTATTTTGTGAAAACCATTGAATTAAAAGAGTTGCGTTTGGAGTATCAAAATAAACAACAAAAATTGTTAGCTTTGAAGAAAACCTGTGATTATATGAAGACCAATAACTATGTTGAAAAACGTGGTCGTGAATTGGGCTTTGTAAAGAAGAATGAAAAAACACCATCAGATGAATAATGAAGCCTGTGAAGTTATATAAAGGATTATCGGAAAGACTGTGCTTGAGGAGAGTAATGGTCTTTTTGTTTTATGATAACGACGCGTAAAACCCATGACTTTAGTCACTGGGATATAAGCGCACTTTGTTTTAAACTCCTTGACAACACATAGTGTATATAGTCTAATGTGTATAGAGAGGAGTTGATTCACTTGAAAAACTTCCAAGTCAAACTTTCAGATGAACTTCATGAAATGCTTCATAAAGCAGCCTTTGTAACTGGTAAATCTAAACATCAATATATTTTAGATGCAATCAGGAAGGAGGCTGAAAAGGATGCTCAAAGCATTCAAATATCGTATCTACCCCAACAAGAGAGCAAGGAAAATGATTGAGCAAACTATCTATCTGTGTCGAAACTTGTATAATGCAGCACTTGTGGAAAGAAACGATAGTTACGCGATTGAAGGCAAAAGCTTAAACTATTACGATCAAGCTAACTCGCTTTCTTTTCTTAAAGAGAATTGTCCTTGTTTTAAACTGGTTCATTCTCAAGTACTGCAAGATGTTTTGAAACGACTTGATAAAGCATATCAAGCATTTTTTCGTAGAGTTAAACTTGGAGAAACACCTGGATTTCCAAGATTTCAAAATGCAAATAGATATAATAGTTTCACATATCCCCAAGCTGGCTATGAAATTGTTAAGGGCAAGTTGAAGCTTTCTAAAATTGGTTCTGTTAGAATCTTTCTTCATCGACCAATTGAAGGAAAGATTAAAACTTGTACTGTCATTAGAAAAAATGGTAGATATTACGCCTGTTTCTCTTGTGAAGTCGAAGCCGAAAATTTACCTTTGGTTGGTGGCGTGGTTGGAATCGATATGGG
>JBFYZC010000042.1:0-3838 GCA_041309705.1 Bacillota bacterium
GCCGCTCCCGGGGTAGCATAGCTAGGCATACTGATTTGTTGCTTCATTAATGGTGAAACTAATTTTACTTTAATTGATAATTGACTAGTATTCACGATATTCCTTTCTCAGCCAGGGAGAATCTGTTTCAAACGGTCCTAAAGCTGCCAGTACTACCTGCTCTTTACCAAAAAGATTTCGAGCAATCCGCAGTATATCTTCACTAGTCACCATCTCGATCTGTTCGACAATCTCCTCAGGGGTTAACAAGCGATCGCGAAAGAGTTCATTTTTCGCAATTCTGCTCATCCGATTACAAGAATTCTCCAGACTCAGTAAGAGATTCCCCTTCAATTGCTCTTTAGCACGTCTCAACTCTTTAGCATCAATTTTTTCTTGACATAACTTATTAAGCTCTGTTTTAATTAAAACTACTACCTGTTCAAAATTATCATAACTTGTCCCGGCATAGATCGTAAAAATTCCTGTATCTAAATAAGCAGCATGACTGGAACCAGTTGCATAAACCAAACCATGTTCTTCACGCAATTGCTGAAACAAACGCGAACTAACGCTACCACCTAAAATACTATCCAAAACAAAAACTCCAAATTTATCACTATTCTTTCGTTCCACGCCTCGCATTCCCAAACAAAGATGAACCTGCTCTGTTTCTTTAGCGCGAATAATCAAACCAGTATCTGACTTGGGTATCATTGGTAACTCACGTTGAATTTTCCCCTGCAAACTTGATAAATGTTCTTCCACTGCTGCCACAACTTGACTGAATTGGACATTACCCGCTACTGCAAAAACAATGTTATCTGCGGTATAATTATCACGCAAGTATGAAAGTAAGATCTCACGATCAATTCTTTTTACTGTTTCTGGAGTGCCAAGGATTGCTCGCCCCAGTGGATGTTCCTTTAAAATTTCATGCGCTAAGAGGTCGTGAATGATCTCATCTGGAGAATCCTCAAATGATTTGATCTCTTCTAAGATTACTAATTTTTCTCTTTCAAGATCAGTGGCATTACAGGTTGAATTAATAATCATATCTGATAAGAGATCTACTCCAAACATAAAATGATGACTGAGCACCTTGGCATAAAAACAGGTATATTCTTTAGTAGTAAATGCATTCAGCTGTCCACCCACTGCATCGATCTCTTCAGCAATTTGTTTAGCAGTTCTTTTAGTAGTTCCTTTAAATAACATATGTTCTGCAAAATGTGAGATGCCACTATAGTATGCATCCTCATGGCGCGAACCAGCACCAACCCAGATCCCGATTGAGACTGAGTGTACATCTGGCATCGTTTCACAAACAATACGTAGCCCATTTGTTAAAGTTGTCTGTTGATACAAATCATTGGCTCCTTTATCTATACTTTATATCAGCTTGGTTTTATTTGCATAAAAAATACTCAATAAATTTAAAAATTCAGGTTATATAATAGTGTTTAACAAGACTATTTCTACATCATTCGACATAAACCCTTTTTTGTTCTAAACGGATTTACAAAAATTATCATTGCAAAAATTAATTTCTAAAATATAATTTACCAGATCATAACTCTCTCTCCTAATAATAACCCAATTAACAGTAAGTACTTAAAGGGTTACCCTACAAGAGCTGGAATTAACACTTTATGATTTTAAAAAACAAAAAACTATTATCCCGGGAAAGGAGCTACCAATGCAAGGAAATTTAATCGCCACCGTTTTGGCATTAGTACTCTATCTCGCTTCAGGGCTTTTTGGTGGCAGCAAAGCCCCAGCTTCATCAAATACTAGTGCTAATCTTAATTCTCAAATAAATTATCTATCCAACTCAGGCACAATCTCTGTTAGTAAGGCTAATCTACGTCAAACGCCCTCAAGTACCAGTGAGATTATCTCAACCCTAAACAAAGGTACTCAGGTAGAAATTCTCGGTCAAAAAGAAGAATGGTATCAAGTTGCTGCTAATGGTGCCGCTGTTGGCTGGGTCTCAAAATGGCTGATCAACAAGACCACCTCTGCTACATTAAATACTGCCAACAAAGTAATTGCTGGCTATTATGTTGAAAACTACTATAATGATCCAGTTGGCTACAGTTCGCTCAGTAAAAATCTCACTACAATTAATACCATCATTCCATTCTCCTTTAAAGTTGACCAGTATGGAACAATTAGTGGTACTCACAATCCTAAACCCAATAGTCTGGCACAATCTACTGGAGGAATCTCTTTAGCACTGATTAATAATATTTCTGGCGGTAATTTCAATAGTAATGCAATTCATCGCATGTTATCAAGTGCTACTGCCCGTTCCAAAGCAGTCAATGGCATTAGTCGTTTATTACGTGAGAAAGGATATCAGGGAGTAAATATTGATTTTGAAAACATTCCCGCCTGGGATCGAACCTATCTGACTGCCTTTTTTAAAGAATTATCAAGTGTTTTACGTCCACAAAATCTCTTAGTCACCGCTTCCTTACCCGCCAAAACAATGGATGATAAGAAATCTTCCCATGGTGGAGCTTTTGATTATGAAGCTTTAGCTCCTTATCTTGATCAAGCGATGATTATGACCTATGATGAACATTACACCAATGGCCCGGCTGGTCCGGTAGCTTCCTACCCTTGGGTCGAGAAAGTAATTCAATATACTAAAAAATTCTTTCCTTCCTCAAAAATTGTCATCGGGATTGCCGCCTATGGTTATGATTGGGGCTTAAATTCCGGAAAAGCTCTAAATTTCAAAAAAATTCAAGAATTAATTATCAAACAAAAAGTTGCTCCCAAATGGCATGGGACATATAAAGTACCTTATTTTACCTATAAAAACTGGGGAGTCACTCATCAAGTCTGGTATGAAAACAGCTATAGCACCAGCGCTAAAATGGAGCTGATTCGAAAGTACAATCTACGTGGTGTCGCCGTCTGGCGACTTGGCTATGAAGATCCGGAAATCTGGAATGTCATTCAACGCGGTTTCTAACTTTAAAAATCAAAGTAGGGGCGATTTTTTTCGCCCCTACTTATTTTTACATACTTATTCTTTAGGCAGAACCGCCGAGACTTTTCCTGGTTCAAGCCCTTTCTTACGCAGCTCAGCAATCATCTGTTGCAGAACCTGCTTAGTTGGCATCGTTGGATGTAAGAGAATAATCCCCCCCGGCTCAATCTTCTTCATAATTCGCGCAAACATCACTCCAGGATCAGGATTTTTCCAATCCACCGAATCAACCGTCCACATAATTGTCCGATAACCAATTGCCGCCGCGCTATTTACTACCTCTTGATTAACTTCGCCATATGGTGGGCCAAAAAGATTCACTGATTTACATTGCGTTAATGAATGAATCAAAATTGCATTATCAGTAATTAATTTTTGTAGTTCTGACTTGCCCATCTGCAAGGGATGGCCATGATAAAGACCGTGATTAGCCAGCTCATGACCAGATTTAGACATTTCTTTGACGAGCTCAGGAAATTGTTTCACCCATGTACCGACTAGAAAAAAAGTCACTTTGACTTTTTCTTTTTTCAAAGTCTCCAGAATTGTTGGCAGATGTTCTTCACCCCAGGCAACATTAATTGCCAGACCAACTTTTGGTAACGATTTATCTCCTTGATAAACCGCCTCAAAATAGCTAGTGGGGATCTGTGGTGGAATTTTTTCAACCACTAATTTCAAATCAGTTCCTGGTTCCGCCTCGCAGATCAACTTTACACTCTGAGCAACATTCACCCGTCGTCCAGTTTCTGCTGGAACTATCTCACCCGTCTCCGGAAAATAAGAGGCATTACGCGGGGCATAATTAATCTGTTCTGACATTTGTTTCACTATCTCTGCCACTTCCTGCGGAAG
>JBFYZC010000043.1:0-3674 GCA_041309705.1 Bacillota bacterium
GTGGTTGACCGCTCCTTACCCTCAGAGCTTTTACAGTGCCACGAAAGAGCTACAAACTAGGGAATCATTCGTAGGTTTCTTCATCCAATCCAACGTAGTCTCTTAAGACTTAGGCTAGTCAACTAGAGCTTTGAAACATTTCTATTTCAAGCTCCCACTTCTATCAGTGGGGGTTAGTTGACCCACAGTAGTAGCAATTGATAACTCTTTCAACTGACGCGGTGATACTTTCGAAGGAGCATTTGTCATCAAGCAGGTCGCACTGGCAGTCTTTGGAAAAGCAATTACATCCCGAATGGAAGTACTCTTCGTGAGCAGCATAATTAAACGGTCAAACCCAAAAGCAATTCCACCATGTGGTGGTGTTCCATATTCAAACGCATCTAACAGGAATCCAAATTGCTCATAAGCTTCCTCTGTCGAAAGTCCCAATGCTGTAAACATCTGCTCCTGCAATTCACGCTGGAAGATTCGTAAACTACCGCCACCCAGTTCAACTCCGTTTAAGACCAGATCATAAGCATTAGCTCTTACTTTGCCAGGCTCAGTAGCCATCAGATGTTCATCTTCGGGAATTGGTGAAGTAAACGGATGATGTACTGCGACATAGCGTTTCTCTTCTGGATCATACTCCAGTAAGGGGAAGTTAATCACCCACAAGAAATTATAGGCATCTGCCGGAATCAGATTCAAGCGTTTACCAAATTCCAAACGAATCTGCCCCATTGCAGTCTGAGCTACACTTGGTTGATCTGCGATTAACAGGATTAGATCGCCCGTTTTTGCCTCAAAACGTGCGACAATTGCCGCTAATTCCTCAGGTGAGAAGAATTTGGTGATTGGTGACTTAATTCCCTCCTCGGTTACAGCTAAATATGCTAAACCCTTAGCACCATATGTAACCGCGAGTGGTGAAAGTTCATCCAGTTGACTACGAGTATATCCGGCACAACCCGGCGCAGTGATTCCTACGACTTTGCCACCATTTGCTACAATACTGGCAAAGACTTTAAAATTTGAGTTTGCCATCAAGTCAGAGACTTCAACCAGTTCCATCCCGAAACGGGTATCTGGCTTATCTGAGCCATACCGTTGCATTGCTGCTTGATAGTCCAGACGAGCAAATGGTAATTCTAGTTTCACCTGTAAAGTTTCTTCAAAAATCCGAGTAATCAAGTTTTCCATCATTTCAAGTAGCATATCTCGCTCTAAAAACGAAGTCTCAATATCAATCTGGGTAAACTCCGGTTGACGATCTGCGCGCAAGTCCTCATCTCTAAAACAACGAACAATCTGGAAGTAGCGTTCAAAACCACTTACCATTAAAAGCTGTTTATAAATTTGTGGTGATTGTGGCAGTGCAAAAAATTTCCCCGGATTGACCCGACTGGGTACCAAGAAGTCACGTGCGCCTTCTGGAGTGCTCTTCATCAAAATCGGAGTCTCAATCTCTAAAAAGCCATGTTCATCCAGAAAATCCCGAGTGATTTTAGCAACTTTATGACGCAGCATCATATTGCGCTGCATCTCTGCGCGGCGTAGATCAAGATATCGATATTTCAGACGAATTGTCTCATCTACTTCGAGATTATCCGCAATGTAGATTGGGGGAGTCTTTGCCTCATTTAAAATTTCCAGATTATATCCTGCCACCTCAATCTCTCCGGTGGACATATTGGTATTTTCAGTTCCTGCCGGACGAATCTCCACTTTCCCCTGAACTGAAATCACATATTCACTGCGTAGTTTGCCTGCCAAATTGAAAGCTACTTCATTAATAGCCGGATTAAAGACTACTTGTACAATTCCGGAACGATCACGTAGATCTACAAAGATTAATCCACCATGGTCACGTCGGCGTTGTACCCAACCGTTTAAAATCACTGACTCGCCAACATTTTGACTGTTTAAAACACCACAGGTACTGGTTCTTACTGCATACTTCACTTTTATCCCTCGCTTTTCTCTATCTTGCTTCAGAATTAGCTTTAATGAATAATTATAAAAAAATCAGCTAATTCTTAAATGCTTCTCTAAATAGGCACCAATCTCGTCTAGTCCAACGTTTTCTTGCACTCCGGTACCCATATTTCTCATCACCACTTGACCCTGCTCCAGCTCAGTCTCACCGATCACTCCTACCAAAGGCGCACCTGTTTTATCAGCAGCCTTCATCTGTGCTTTTAAGCTGCGATTCAGCAGATCAGTCTCCACCAACCAACCGGCTTCGCGTAGCGCAATTATTTTTGGGAAGACTGCCAAAGCTGCCTGCTGCCCCAGTACCGCCAGATAAAGATCTAGTTTTAGCTCCGTCTTAGGTAGTAAGTTGCGTGCTTCCAGAACCATAATCAAACGTTCCATTCCCGCTGCAAAACCAATTCCTGAGGTCGGTTTACCCCCGCACTCTTCCACCAAGCCATCATAGCGACCACCACCACAGAGTGCATTCTGTGACCCCAAATCTCCTGCTAGCACTTCGAAGACGGTTTTGGTATAGTAATCAAAACCTCGTACCAATTTGGGGTTAATGCGGTACTTAATCCCAATTGCATCCAAAAGTTCTCTTAATTCCTCAAAATGACTGCCACATTCCTCACACAGCGTCTCGGTAATCAAAGGTACTTGAGCAGTAATCTCACGGCAGATCGGACTTTTGCAATCCAATAGACGTAAGGGATTACGTTCCAAACGTCGTTGACAGTTACCACACATCTTTGCGGCGTGCGGACGCAGGTACTTCACCAAACGTTCCCGATACAACGGGCGACAGCTAGGACAACCAATTGAATTTAGATTAACATCCAGATCAGCAACTCCTAAGCGTCGATAAAAATTAACTGCCAGACTGATAATTTCTGCATCAACACGTGGGGAATTACTTCCTAAGACCTCAGCACCAAACTGTGAAAACTGTCGAAAACGACCCGCTTGTGGTGCTTCACAGCGAAACATCGGTCCACAGTAATAAAGCTTACTGACGCCACCTGCGGCAGCTAAATTATGTTCGAGATAAGCCCGGACTACCGAGGCTGTTCCTTCCGGACGCAAGGTAATGCTGCGATTACCCCGATCCGAAAAGGTAAACATCTCTTTCTCTACAATATCAGTCGTCTCTCCGATACCACGGGCAAAAAGTTCCGTATGCTCAAAGATTGGTGTTCTGATCTCACCATAACAATACTCACGAAAAATTTTATGAATCTCCTGCTCTAAAGACTGCCACAATCTGCTTTTTTCCGGCAGCAAATCATAAGTTCCTTTGGGAAGATTAAGCTTGGTCAATAGTATCGCCTCGTTTCAAACAAAGTGAATCTTTTTTCACTATTATTTTATGATTATGCAAAAAATTTCATTTCGCTCCATATGATTGTTATCTTAACACTAAAAGGTAGAGAATTCAAGTCCCCTAAAAAAAATGCAGAAGGTATTTTTTATACCCTCTGCATCTAAAAGCTAATTATTAATTACTTCTTCTTCGCACTTGGTTTTGGCTCTTCTTTTTTGGGACTTGCTTCGGGAGATGCCTCTGGTGAGGCTGCCGGAGCTGCTTCAGCAGCAGTTTCAGCTTGAGCCTTTTGTTGTTCTTCTAATTGTTTTTGCATCGCTTCTTGCTGTGCTTTTTGAATATTTTTAATTAATGCTTCCTGGGCAGCTGCTTCTTTGGTCATCTTTAA
>JBFYZC010000044.1:0-5186 GCA_041309705.1 Bacillota bacterium
CCATTCATCGTCAAGGAGCGCAATTGGTACTGGTTGACCTTAAAAGTACTAATGGTACTAAGTTAAATGGTGAAGTGGTTGCGGAACCAAAATTGTTGAAGGCAGAGGATCTGATTATGGTAGGGGAGACTGAAATTCGAGTAGTCATT
Organism: Bacillota bacterium; assembly: GCA_041309705.1. Lineage (GTDB taxonomy): Bacteria > Bacillota > UBA4882 > UBA8346 > UBA8346 > JBFYZC01. Next base: position 150 of record JBFYZC010000044.1, read on the forward strand.
GAAAATTTTAGAAAGTAACTATATTTATTAAAAGTAAAAAATAATTAAGAGATTTTAAAGTTTCTGCAGGGAGTGAGCTTATGGAGATTGGCTCAAAAACAGACAGGGGAATGATCAGAGAGTTAAATGAGGATGCATTGGGATACCATCAGCAATTATTTGTAATTGCTGATGGTATGGGTGGTCATGAAGCCGGAGAGATTGCCAGTGCACTTGCAGTGGAGACAATCTTGAATCTGGAAGCTGGAGAGCCAACACTGGCAAATTTAGAAAAATTAATTTTAAAGGCGAATGAAGCAATTCTGTCAAGCATCGATGAAAAGTCAGAGCTGAAAGGAATGGGAACCACGATTGTAGCTTTGTGGATTTTCAAAAATCGAGGTTTGATTGCCCATGTCGGTGATAGTCGTGCTTATCAACTGAGAGATGGAGTTTTGAATAAACTAACTGAAGATCACTCATTAGTTGCGGAATTGGTAAAAAGTGGTGGGATAACTGAATTTGAGGCGCGAACTCATCCACAACGAAATATTTTAACACGTGCTTTGGGAACTAAATCTTTGCTGGAAGTCTCTTTGCAAGAGATCTTGATTAAAAAAAATGATAAGCTATTATTATGTACAGATGGATTAACTGGAATGCTGGAAGAGAGTAAAATTCAAGAGATACTTTTAAAAGATAAAAATCCACAAGTGAATGCAGATAATCTGGTAGCAGCAGCAAATGAAGCTGGTGGTAATGATAATATTACCGCAATTGTAATTAAAGTTTAGCTTTGATAACAAAATAATCCATTGTAAGATTATTTTGGAAGAATAGTGAAAATAAGTTTGCTTAAATGTCTTTTTAAGAAGGAATTTCTTTAAGAATGACGAATGATACCATTGGTTTTCAATTATAAAAAAAATTTATATATGATAGGTTTTTATTTGGTGTCAAGGAGCAGTAAAGAGGTGAGATTTTGGTTGGTAACATTTTAGGGAATCGTTATCATTTGCAGGAATTAATTGGTGAAGGTGGGATGGCCTTAGTTTATAAGGCAGAATGTTCTTTGCTCTGTCGTGCTGTGGCAGTAAAGATTTTACGTCCGCAGTATGCAAATGATGTTGATTTTGTAGAACGATTTCGAAGAGAAGCAAGAGCAGCGGCTAGTCTCTCCCATCCAAATGTAATTAATGCCTATGATGTTGGTCAAGAAAACGGAATTGATTATATTGTGATGGAGTATATTCCAGGAGAAAATTTGAAAGAATTAATTCGACGGGAAGCTCCTTTTTCGATAAAAACTTCGCTTGAGATCACTAAACAGATTGCAGAAGCTCTATATCACGCTCACCAGCGTAATATTATCCATCGCGATATTAAACCACATAATATTTTAATTACTCCAACTGGTCAGATTAAAGTAACTGATTTTGGGATTGCGCGAGCAATTAGCGCAGGTTCATTAACGCAAACCGGGGAAGTCTTAGGTTCAGTACAATACTCCTCACCAGAGCAGGCTAAAGGTGATTCTGTGGGACCACAATCAGATATCTATTCTTTAGGTTGCGTTTTGTATGAGATGTTAACTGGAAAAGTTCCTTTTGAAGGAGACACCGCAGTAGCAATCGCCTTGCAACATATTAAAGGAGAATATGTACCAATTCGACAGCTGCGTCCTGATATTCCAGCTAGTTTGGAAAATTTAGTTAACAAGGCAATGGCATGTAATCCTGAAGAACGCTATATTAGTGCTTTAGCATTATTGAAAGATCTCTCAGCAATTCAAGTTTCATTAGGAATGAGTACAGATTTTAATGCTGCTGAAACTGATCTACCAACCCAAGTTTGGAATACTGTTACTGAGCCAGAAGCACCAAAACATAATCCGAAATGGTGGCTTTGGATTTTAGGTGGTGTTGGTGCGGGGGTAGTCTTAATCACTTTATTTGGGTTTCTCTTTTTTAATATGATGACCCCTAAACGTTCGATCGTCAGTGTTCCAAATTTAGTTGGTAAAGATTTAGTAGATGCCAAGAGCATATTACAGGAAAAACAACTAATACTAAAAGTACTCAATCAATCATACAATTCAAGTTATCCCATTAATACGATCATTTCACAAACTCCAGCAGCTGGACTTACTAAACGAGTAAATTCCGAAATTGGAGTAGTAGTGAGCAAGGGACCACAGTTAGTAAGGGTTCCAAATTTAATTGGCAAGAATAAAATTGAAGCCGAGTTAGCTTTAGATGAAGTAAGGCTAAAACTTGGAGAGGTTTTGACCGATTATAGTAGTGAACAACCAGAAGGGGCAGTAATCAAACAACTTCCAGAGCAAAACACTCAGATTGAATTGGGCGCACGTGTTTCGATCACAATTAATAATGCTGCACAGAATACGATTCAAGTACCCAACTTTATTGGTCGTCCACTAGCAGAGGTACAAGCAGAGTTGACAGGTTTGGGATTGGTATATAATCAAGCAAAAAATACTAGTAGTGATGTTTATCCGCAAGGAGTAATTGTTGATCAAGATCCAGTGCCATATACCGAGGTTGCTTCAGGAACAGCCATGAATTTCATGGTCAGTTCTGGATCAACAAATATTGAAGAACCTTGATAATCTTTGAAATTTTTTAACTTTAAATATTTGGAGGTAACTGTTTGACCGGAAGAATACTAAGATCAATTGCTGGTTATTACTATGTAGCAGCCTTGGATGATCCAGAAAAGGTTACTCAATGTACCGGACGAGGTCGCTTGAAGAATGATCAAGAAGCCTTACTGGTAGGTGATTTAGTTGAATATGAAGAAGTTGGTAAGTTAGGAGTAATTAATCAGCGTCTACCACGAAAAACAGTGCTGAAGAGACCATATATTGCTAATGTTGATCTATTAGTCTTAGTCTTTGCCCATCAAACTCCAAATCCAAATGATTTATTAATTGCTAAATTTCTGCTTCTAGCTGAGGCATCAGAAATTCCCTATCTATTAGTTTTTAATAAAACTGATCTTGTAGAAAAAGGAAAATCAATTAATTTAGCGAATCTTTATTTAGAATGCGGATATCAAGTTTTATGTACCAGCAAATTAACTCATCTTGGTGAAGCATCATTAAAAGAGTATTTGTCTAATAAAATTACAGTCTTTGCAGGTCCTTCTGGAGTAGGCAAGTCTGCTCTATTAAATATGATTTCCCCAGGATTTCAATTAAAAACTGGAGTTGTTAGTGAAAAGATTGGTCGCGGTCGGCATACTACTCGTGAAGTACAATTATTACGTGTTGCGGATAGTTATCTAGCGGATACTCCTGGTTTTACTCAGATTGCTTTAGATTTTTTAACACCAGTTGAAGTAGCCTCACTTTTTTTAGATTTTAACCATTATCAAAAAAAGTGTCGTTTTAATACTTGTCTGCACTGGAATGAACCAGATTGTGCAGTAAAAGAAGCAGTAAAAAAGGGAGAATTAAGACTGGAACGCTATCAATCTTATCTGGATATTTTGCAAGAAGTTAAACAAAACTATGAGCAACAATATCGTTAATGATTATTTTTAACCAATTTAATTTATCTTTGTAAAATGAATACGGTCAATATTTTTGTTGAGTATAGCGATTTTTTGTCATAATATATAGGTATGGAAAATATTTATTTAATTTTTCAACAATGTTATCGCCAATTTATGGAGTAAGTAGTTGAAGGGGGGTAATCAGGCTGTCCTTTGAACATATTGATTCTTTTGTAAGAGCAACTAACTCTGTAATTGAAATGATGCTAAACCCAGACGTGCAGGCAGGACGGCCATTTTTTAATGAGCAGCCTCTTACTAAATATGATATTTGTGTTTTAGTAGGAGTATTAGGAGATTTGCAAGGACAAGTAATTTGTGGAATGTCGTATAAAACAGTGAAAAGTATTGCCTCACAAATGTTAATGTATGAAGTGGATGAGATTGATTTTATGGCTCAAAGTGCAATTTGTGAATTGAAAAATATCATTGTAGGTACGGCAAGTACAAATCTTTCTGTCAATGGTTATCGCTGCAATATTACTCCACCGCTGTTTTTAAGAGATGGTGTGGTTCCTAAATTTTTGCAACATGTGCATACTGCTTTGGCAATTCCAATTCAAACTGTTTTTGGACAGATTGATATTAATCTAGCGCTGCAAAAAGACGAGCTCTTTCTCAAAGAAGCAGGTATTTGAGGGTTGCTCAATACCAGTATTAAGTGAGATACTTTGTAAATTGAGGTGAAAAAAATGAGCGAATCAATGGAGGCTACAAGAAGATTTTCAGCTAAAGATGACAATCCTTCTGAGGTAGCAATGGTTCTAAGTGAGGTCTGTATGGCCTTAAGTCAAAAAGGTTATGACCCGCTTGATCAGATAGTAGGCTATTTGCTTTCTGGAGATCCGGCCTATATTACCAGCTATCGTAACTCGCGAGTTTTAATTAAACGTCTGGAGAGAGATCAAATTCTTGAAGAGTTGGTTAATGCTTATTTAGAAAAGTTAGGGATTGTTAGGGATTAACAAAAGTATTTGTTGATTTAATGTACTTGATAGTTCTAAAAAACACTTTCTTCCCATAGCCATGATAGTGGCAACTATATATTTTCCAATAAAGATCTTTCATTATATCGAGTGAAAATATCCAGCGTACTAAGGATTTTTTACGAAGGTAAAATGAAATAGATCTTTCAGAAAATATATACCAAAAAGGGAATGGAGTGTAATGCTGATGTCAATAATTTTGGAATCCGAATTATCATCAACATTAATCGACTTTTTTACCAGACGTACTGGAACGGTAATAATTGCCACACTTGACGGTAATTATCATCCGCATACTGCTCCATTTCATTATTTGGCGATAGTTGATCCCAAACATTTATTGTTAGCGATCTCGTTTAAAAATCAAACTTATCAAAATATTTTACAAAATAAATTTGTTTCATTATCTATACTGGATGAAGGGGATCTAGCTGTTTGTATTAGAGGTTATGGCGAAATTCTATTAGAGCAGATGGTTTCAGATCGAGAGTTATCA
>JBFYZC010000045.1:0-4138 GCA_041309705.1 Bacillota bacterium
CACATAAATATTAGGATCAATCCCTGGTTTACTCACCATCGCCAAAACATCCCCATTACGAGGATCTAACGCGATCACTGCTCCGGATTTGGCGTTCTTAAATTCAGAATTCGCTTGTAGATCAAGCAGCTTATCTTGTAATGCTTTTTCGGCTGCTAGTTGTAGTTTCTTATCAATTGTTACATGAATACTATTACCAGGAATTGGTTTCTGTTCACCTAAATGTTTTAAAACTCTACCACGAATATCTACTTCAAAAAACTTTTTTCCATCCAACCCACGTAAATATTCTTCATAAGTACGTTCTAAACCGCTTTTTCCAATAATATCACCCATTTTATAGCCTTTGGGTTTCAGTTCTGCTAACTCACGGTCATTAATCTCACGAATATAACCAAATACATGACTGGCAAATTCATTATTTGGATAGTATCTTACCGAGACAGTATCCACTTCCACACCAGGCAGATTCATTTTATCTTCGAAAATTTTTAATGCGGTTTGCGTATCAATATCTTTCGCAATCGCCACATATTGACATCCAACATAGCGATGTTTAGAATCTGGTTCTAGACGTTTCTGCAGTTCCTGTACAGAAATTTTTAAAATTTTACTTAATCTTTCTAAAACTTCGGGCTGTTTTTTCATATCATCTGGTGCTACGGAGATATTATGTGAGATTTGACTACTCACAATAATCTCCTTGTTTCGGTCGTAAAAATTACCACGCGGGGCATTAATCTTAATCTCACGTGTTTGATTACGTTTTGCCTGAATTGTAATGGTAGCACCTTTCATAATTTGCAAAATCCAGAGTTGTATTGTTAATCCAGCAAAAATTATCACAATCAATCCTGCAATCAGTCTAAAACGCCGTTCTTGATTTTTGATTACTGTATCAGCCAATTCGTTCACCATCCAAAAATCCTAATGTACTCGTTCAATTAAATATCGCTCCAATTTTAAAAATAAATAATAGATAAATGGAGCAAAGAATGCATTGTATAATGCTAAGGGGAAAATCATGTTCAACATCACATCAATAAAATTATTATTAACTTTAAAGGCCATATACATAATAAAATGCAAAGTTTCTAAAGAAATTGTTGCGACAAAAACTGCTAACGCTGGTAGCAATAGATTATCTTTAAAAATAGTTTTCTCAAGTAAACCTACTGTATAACCTGCCAAAGTCTTTGTTGCCACCTGAACCCCGATCAATCCTCCCGCGAGAATATCAACAAAAAAACCCGCACATAAACCAAAGATCAATCCCTCATCGGAGCCTCTTAATAAAGCATAATTCACTACCATAATTAAGACTAAATCTGGAATCACCTGCCCAGGTAAGTTTAACGCAGGTAGCCAAGTAGCTTGTAATAATACTCCTAAAAGTACACTTAAACTTAACAACCAAAAACGCATTACCTGGTTCCTCCCGTAGTTTGATTAGTAGCCGTAGGAGATACGGTTGGTACAGGTGATGCTGGTATTTTAGGTTCTCTCTTAACTCGTACTACATAGATAATCTGTAACTTTGAAAGGTTGACGGCTGGTTTTAAAATCGCTTGATAAGTAACTTGCTGCGTTTGCTTAGAAATTTTAGTGATTCTTCCAATGGCAATTCCGCGTGGAAAAATGTCACTATTCTCAGCAGTTAAAATCAGATCATTCTTTTTCAAGCTAACAATGTAACTGTCATCTGCCGGTTCAACAGTACACATTCCTTTTTTACCTCCGCCATGAACAAAAACCATACTCTGATTCTGCGCGACCATCCCGCCAATAATATTCCCTTGTCGAGGATCGGTAATTAAGATTACTTCTGAATAATTTTTCCCGACATCACTAACTCGACCAACTACCCCTTCAGCAGAGATTACTGCCATATTTTTTTCAATCCCATCTTTGAAACCACGATTAATCGTTAAGGTATGCTTCCAATTACTTGGGCTTGCTGCGATAATCTCTGCTGCCAGCAGATCGTGCGGTTGTTCTTTTTCAAAACGCAATGCAGCTCGTAGTGCATCATTCTTTGTTTTTAATACTTTCAATGTGTGTTGTTTGGTTTTTAATAATTGATTTTCGGCAAACAACCTCTCATTATCCTGCTTTAATTTTGCTAAACGTGAGATCGTAAGCCAGCTTTCCGTTGTTGTTTTACCAATTTCACTAAAAACATTCTCCAGTGGAGCCATTGCGGTGTGTAAAAAATATTCAATCTTTCCGGTCTTCGTTTGCTCTTGTGAGGTTACAAACAACACCCAGGTTACTAAGAGAATTATTAACGCAAACAACAGAAATCTCCGATTCACAAATTGTTGAAACAATTGCTTCTCCCTCTAACTCTATTAAATTTTCACCCAACAACTTAAATATTCTATGCTTTAAGCCATTTTTTTATTCGAAATTAGCATCCGTTTTCCATCCTGATAGTTTCTTTCCAGAGCAATTCCAGTGCCACGTGCAACACAAGTCAAAGGATCATCAGCAATCTGTACTGGCATTCCGGTTTCCTCTGCCAGCAAACGATCAATCCCACGCAACAATGCCCCACCACCAGACATTACTATTCCTCGGTCTAAAATATCAGCTGAAAGTTCTGGTGGCGTACGTTCCAAAGTTGTTTTAACCGCATCCACAATTCCTGAAATCGGCTCACTTAATGCTTCCTGTATCTCACGACTAGTAACAGTAATTGTCTTGGGCAATCCTGTTACCAAATCACGCCCTCTAACCTCCATTTGCATCTCCTGTCCATCAGGAAAAGCCGAACCAATTGCTTTCTTGACATCCTCGGAGGTTCGTTCACCAATCATTAAATTATAATGACGCTTAATATAATGTGAAATTGCTTCATTCATTTCATCGCCCGCAATACGAATGGAACGACTCGAAACAATTCCACCCAAAGAGATTACTGCTACTTCGGTAGTACCGCCACCAATATCCACAATCAAGTTACCTGTAGGATCTTCCACCTGCAAACCAGCTCCAATTGCCGCTGCCATTGGTTCCTCGATTAAAAAGACCTCACGTGCACCTGCCTGTAAGCCAGCATCCATTACAGCTCTCTTTTCTACCTCAGTAACTCCTGAGGGTACACCAATAATAACTCTTGGTGAGAGAATACCAACATTTTTTCCAGCTTTATTAATAAAATAACGCAGCATTTTTTCAGTAATATCAAAATCAGCAATTACCCCATCCTTCATTGGGCGTACTGCTACAATATTACCAGGGGTACGACCTACCATTTGCTTAGCTTCAGTTCCAACTGAAAAAACATTATTCGTATCCTTCTCAATTGCTACTACCGTTGGTTCTTGCAAGACAATTCCTCTGCCCTGTACATAAACCAGAGTATTAGCAGTACCTAAATCAATTCCCATATCTTTCGCAAAATGTCCTAAGAGTGACTTGAACATTGAAAAACTCCTTCCAGATCATTATAAGTTGCCTTTTGAAGTTCTCTTCTCAAGTGAAATATCCTGCTTCTTTCAGGCTTAAATAACACCCTATACCAAAGATCAAATGATCGAGTACAGTAATGCCTAAAATTTTTCCGGATTCTTGCAACCGTTCGGTCAACAAGAGATCATCTTTACTAGGGTTTGGATCACCACTGGGATGGTTATGCGTTAAAATAATGCTTGCGCTACTCATTTTAATAGCTGTTTTAAAGACCTCACGTGGATGAACTGGAGTTGAATTCAAAATACCAATTGCAGTAGTTTCAACTTTTATTACTTGATTTTTGGTATTCAAATGAACTACTTTGAAATACTCCCGATCTAGATCCTGAAAACTAACTTTAAGTATCTCATAAAGATCAGCAGGACTTTTAATCACAGGTAATTTAACAGGATTAATTATTGTTAAACGACGTCCTAGTTCAAAAGCAGCCTTCAATTCAACTGCTTTCGTCACTCCTATTCCATAACAGTTGGAAATTTCTTCAATTGAGGCTTGTGCTAAAGACTGCAAATCTCCAAAAGTTGACAACAACTCTTCTGCCAAGCCAAGTGCAGTAGATTTACTCGAACCAACTCGTAAAATAATTGCAATCAGTTCTGCATTTGACAATTGTTCTGCACCGTTATGAATCAACCTTTCTCTAGGTCTAACCTCCAAAGGT
>JBFYZC010000046.1:0-8875 GCA_041309705.1 Bacillota bacterium
CATCACGAACATCATCGAGAGCATTACCAGAGAGAACATAATCTGCATGATATACTGAAGAAAGGCCATCAGATTACCGATTTGCATGGCTCCATGATCGATGCGAATTCCTCCAAACCAGATAATAGCAAGCGCGGTGAAATTCATGACTAACATCACGAGTGGCATTAAACCTGCCATGATTTTGTTAATCTTGATTGAGGTGTTGGTGAGGTCAAGATTGGCAGTTTGAAAACGTTCTTCTTCATGTTTGATCTGATTAAAGGCACGAATTACCCGCATCCCAGAAAGACTTTCCAAGAGAACGCGATTAAGCTGGTCAAGTTTTATTTGCAAGGCGGCAAAAAGCGGTTTACTTTTTAAAAAAATTACGGTAATTACTGCAATGATAATTGGTAATGCGACCATAAAGTTCATTGAGAGGTGAGCATCTTTGGAGATTGCCATCAGCGTTGCGCCAAGACACATAAAGGGTGCCATAATAAACATCCGCAAGATAATCATCAGCACCATTTGGAGCTGCGAGATATCATTGGTGGTGCGGGTAATCAGGGAAGCTGTACCAATCTGGTTAAATTCATGGAGTGAGAATTTTTCTACTTGCTCGAAAACTTTGGTGCGCAGCACTTTGGCAAAGCCAGTTCCGGTTTGGGAGGATAAAAAACCTGCCCCTAGAGCAGCAGTTAGACCAGCAGCGGCTACCAGCAGCATTAAGCCACCAGTTCTGAGAATATAGTGTAGATCTCCTTTGACGATTCCTTGATCAACAATTTCAGACATTAAAGTAGGCAGATATAGTTCAGAGAGTGTCTGGAGGAAGATCAAGCCAAAGATGAAAAGTAAAGGAGTGGTGTATGGTTTGAAATTTTTTAGAATTTGTTTCATAAAATTCAACTCCTGTGAAAAAAATAATTATACGTCTAATTATTTTTGTCAGTATCAGTGGTAAACTTTGGCATGATTTTAGGGATTGATTTTGAGTGAGATTTTACCTCTGAGATACTGGAGAGATTCTCGCGCATCTGTAAGAAGAGGCGACGAAGGATGATCTTTTCTTCACCAGTGAAATTTTCAAAGCATTCTGCTTCGATAGTTTTTAAAGCTTCTTTGATTTGGGCAGTGATTTTTCTACCTTTTGCAGTTAGATAAACACGAATGATTCGCTGATCGTTAAGATCAGAGGTACGGGTAATTAGGTGTGCTTTCTCCATTCTTTTGAGCATAATTGTGATCGTAGCAGGTTTGAGATAGATTTTTTCTGCAAGATATTTTTGACTTTGACCATCTTGCTTGCTTAAGAGAAAAAGCAGTGGTGGCTGACCAGGATAGATCTCATATTGTTCGAGTAATTGATGGGTGCGATAGTAATGAAATCTGATTACCTGAGCAAAGATTGCGTATAATGAGTCTGGATTATGGCAATGCATCAGTTAAGTTTGGTCACTCCTTTATTATAAATTAGACGTCTAACAATTTTAGCATGAATCATTTATAAAAGCAAGCTGTAATTGTGAAAGATTACTTTACAAAAGATTAGTTCTAAAACTCCCTGATAAAACATATTTCTCCAATGAGGGGGCGTGTGTTGATGAATGCAGGCTGGCAGACCTGGCTACAGGTTTATCTGGTTTACGGGGTAATTAACTTTTTATTGGGAGTTGGAGCAGTACTGACTACTGATTTTGGAGAAAATTTAAATGTTAATGCTAAAAATTGGGCGGGTTATGTGCATAGTCTGTTAGTCGCAGATGATTATCAACACTGGTCAATGGAGGAGCAGAGTATTCCTGCGTTGGGAGCAAGCAGCCTGAATCTCCCGATTATCTGGGCTTATCCCGCAAGTATCGCTAATGAGCAATGGGTTCAAAGTTGTGGCGAAAAGATACAGCATGAAGCGGGAAGAGTGATCCCACTTTTGTTATCCGAGGAAGGATGGCAGGAAAAGCTAGCTACTTATGGACGTTATCTTCTGATCGGTTATGAAATCTCACCTAATGAAAGTGGCAGTTGTGAGAATAAGCTGTTAATCAGTGCCCCTCGTGAAATCTGGTCAAAACTAATGGGTGAAATTTTAAGCAGAATTCCATTTGAATTAGTAAATTTCAGTTTAAAACCAATTAGTTATCTCGGTCAACCAGGAATTGAAATTTTTTGGAGTGGGAATGACGAGATTACACCATTAATTGAGCTTTGTCTGACTGCTTTTAAAACATTATTAAAAGAACGTACTGCTGCGTTGTGAATTACTTCCGCCTGAGGGCGGTTTTTTTATGTTTGATTATTATTGATGGCAAACTTTTTGTCTTTAAATTGGTAACTGTTTCCGCTATACTAAAATTGTTCCTCGACTCTATGTGAAGATTTCGAAATGGTCTTACGGTGCCTTTGGAGAGAGTATTCAAAGGTATGCCGAGCGAAGAACCACCAAAACTCGCCTGGCGAAGGTTCGAATCCTTCATCACTAGGAATAGTGATTAACTCAGTTGGTAGAGTAGCGAAGATACTGGGATTGAAAATCCCGCTAGATGTAGGATCTAGTATTATTCAAAACCGAATCTGGTTTAAGAATCCTCATGTAATATATATATTTTCCGAAAAATCTAATTTATTTTATCATCGCGAAAAATCCTTAATGCTCTGGATCTTTTCACTCGATAAAATAAAAGATCTTTACCGGAAAATATATAGCTAGGCTCAAATTACGTTTCGCGTAGTTTGTGAATAGAGATAATTGCAACCATAGGTGAAGCCATGTAGAGAATGGATCCCGTTTGTCAAGTGATTTGGTGTGCTTGATTGAATTGCTAGTTTTGGAGCAATAGCAAAGCTACCAGTTAAATCAAGATCGCGAGATCGATTTGTCAAACTAAAATATCTCTCCGCTTAGCTTGTGGGAGGATTCTTGCTCTGGATTCAAATTTACAAGAGTAGGTTAACAGTTAGAAAACTGAGTATAGATAAAGGGTGAGTATTAATGAGAGTACAGATTAAAAATGATCAACGTGGTTTATTGTTTAAAAAGGGAAATTACGTCCGACATTGCAAACCAGGGGAATATTTGTTGAATCCGTTTGGGAGAGATGAGATAATAATTTTAGAACTAAGTCAAGCATTTACAGTTGAGGGAAAGCATCTTAATCTTTTCTTAAATGATCCGGCATTACTGGAAGAACTGGTGGTAGTTGAGGTAGAGGATTATCAAATGGCGTTACATTTTGTAGATGGTAAGTTGAGCGAAGTACTTGGTTCGGGGAAGTATGCTTTTTGGAAGGCGTTGCAACAGCATCATTTTAAACTGGTTGATCTGAGAAATCCTGAAATTAGCCCTGAGATTGATCTGGCAGTCTATAGTAATCCGAAACTTCGCGGAGTAATTACCTGTTTTGAGATCGCCAATCACGAGCAGGGAGTGCTTTATTATAATCATGTTTTGCAGAGAGTTTTACAGCCGGGACGTTATTTTTTCTGGAAGAGTCCAGTCCAGGTAATGATACGGAATGTTGATCTACGTCAGCAGCAGCTAGAGATGAACGGACAAGAGATGATGACTGAGGATAAGATTACGTTGCGCTTGAATTTTATTTGTCACTATAAAGTGGTTGATCCATTAAAGATGGTATTGGTAAAAGGTTTTGAAGAACAATTATATACCATTTTGCAATTAGTCTTACGTGAATATGTAGGGACACAAAAACTGGATGAGCTACTCTTGAAGAAACAGGAGATTGGTAGTTTTGTACTGCAGAAACTTCAGGAGAAAGGGTTGGAGTTTGGGGTAACATTCCTCTTTGCGGGAGTAAAAGATCTGATTTTGCCAGGTGAGATTAGAGAGATCTTAAATACAGTGCTGGTAGCAGAGAAGAAAGCGCAGGCGAATCTGATTTTACGGCGTGAAGAGGTTGCCTCGACCCGTAGTCTTTTGAATACTGCAAAACTGATGGATGAGAATCAGACCCTATATCGTTTGAAAGAATTAGAATTTTTGGAGAAGATCTGTGAAAGAATCGGGAATATTTCTTTTAACGGTAATGGAAGTCTTTTGGAACAGTTAAATGGACTGGTGAACAAGAGTAAGTAGAAATTAGTATGGAAACTTTTTAAAACATCCTGAGCAAAAAAGGATGTTTTTATATTTCCTTCGAGTATTTGTTGATAAAATAGATATTTGAAAAAACAACCAATAAGTAAGTAATAACTAGAGCTAAAATAGTTGTCAGATCTATATTCATTAATGATAACATGAGCAGCAATATCCCGAAGGCAATTACCATTAGGTCATATGCTTTAGCTTTGGCTTTATTGGTGATGGTAATATTCCGTTCATCCTGCGCTTCGATCTTTTGTACTTGTGCTAACTGTGGATTTTTTTTCATAAGATAAAGGTTGATTAAATTACCAAGGTTTTGACCAAAAACACCTGCCCCGATTCCGATTAAAATAAATGGTAAAGTCTGCATGGTTTCTGGCAGATATTTGGTGAATTTTGTCAAAACAGCACCAACTATAAAAATTATCAAACCAATCAATAAAAATAATAAATATTTAGATATATTTTTATTCAGCATATTTTGCTTCCTCCTCATAGATAAAGATCTCTTCAATACTCATTTTGAAGTAACGAGCAATCTTAAATGCCAGAATAATTGATGGATTATAACGTCCATTTTCGAGAGAACCAATAGTTTGCCTAGAGACCTCCAGTGAAGCTGCTAAATCTTCTTGTTTAATACCATGTTTCTTGCGAATTTCTTCTAGTCGATTTTTCATAACTTGATTGACCCACTCTTTTTTAAAAGATAATGTAAAGTTAACTTTACATTCATATTCTACCAAGAAACTTGATTAATGTCAAGTGTACTTTCCATAAAATTTCAAAAGTTCTCTTGACAGAAGAATCAAATGCTAATATAATGTTATTAACATGATGTTATAAACAAAATGATTAAATAAATTAAGAAATAGAGGAGCAGATTATGTCGGCAGAGTATGAAAAGAATCAAGCAGGGCTTACGGAAACCGAGTTTCTAAAGCAGTATGATGTGAATCTATATGAAAAACCATCAGTAACAGTGGATATGTTAATCTTTACGGTAATGAATGAGGTTGAAGAGAACTATCGCAAGCTGCCAGAGAAGTCATTAAAGATTTTACTGGTGAAACGTGGTGATCATCCTGGACTGGGCAAGTGGGCGCTGCCGGGAGGATTTGTAGGAATTAAGGAGAGCTTGGATGAAGCAGTAGAACGGAAGTTGAAGGCAGAGACGAATATTGAGCAGATCTATATGGAACAACTCTATACCTGGGGCGAGGTGGGACGTGACCCGCGTACTCGAGTGATTAGTTGTGCGTATATGGCATTGGTGGATAGTAATTCGCTAATGATCAAAGCGGGCGAGGACGCACTGGAAGCCAGATGGTTTGATCTGAAATATCAAGTGAAGCAAGTTGCAGCAGAGATTCAAGTGAATTTGAAGCTGACTGCTGGTGAGGAGGAATTAAACGCAGTAATTCGACTGAGTGAGAAGCATCATCAGAAAATACTGCAAGCCAAGCGGGAGTTGCTCGAAGCAGATGGAATTGCTTTTGATCATGCGTTAATGATTGAGTATGCCTTGGAGCGATTACGTAATAAGATCGAGTACACTGATATTGCCTTTAATTTAATGCCAGAGTTGTTCACCCTTTCAGAATTACAACAGGTTTATGAGGTGATCTTGAATAAGCCACTGCTCGCTGCCGCATTTCGTCGCAAAGTTGCGGAGCTGGTTGTGGAGACTGAGCAATTTACTAAAGATGCTGGTCATCGCCCGTCAAAATTATATAAATTTAATCCTAAGTGGCGTGAGCTTTGGTCAACTATATAGAATTGAGGTTTGGAAATGAAAGAGAAATTTACCTTTTTTTATCGCACTGCGTCACCTTTTTCACAATGGCACCCAGTTAAGTTTGTAATTGAGGGCATCACTTTTAACTGTGCGGAACAGTATATGATGTATATGAAGGCAAAGCTTTTTGGTGATGAAGAGATAGCAGAGCGAATCATAAATGCAAGTGAACCACGTGAGCAGAAAGCTCTGGGACGTAAGGTGAAAAATTTTGACCAGACGAAGTGGGAAGAAAATTGTCAGCAGCTTGTTTACGAGGGTAATTATGCTAAGTTTACGCAGAATCAAGCGTTGAAGCAAGCATTGCTAGATACGGCAGGGACAACCCTAGTTGAAGCTAGTCCGACCGATTGTATCTGGGGTGTTGGCTTATCAGAGCATGATTTACAGATTCAGGATCGGCTTACTTGGCGGGGCAAGAATTATTTAGGGGAGATCTTGACCAGACTGCGTGAGGATCTCTTGCGTGAGAATCAGGGGTGAGCTAATGAATAATAGTAGGAAGAGGCGAGCAGAAATTGCTGCGGAGACACTGGCAATTTTGGAAGCTGGCTCATATCTAAATCAAGCTGGTAAAAAAGTTGTTTTCAAGGAATTACTAGACAGAGCGGTTGAAAATTCAATCCTGTATCGTCCGGAGAGCTTTGATCAACTGGAGCAGGAATTGAAGCAATTGTTAGACCAGAAGCAGGACTGTCAGCCAAAGATTGAGATAACCAGCGAGACCACTTTGGCGGCAGCACGGAGATTGGTAGTGAACGAAGGAATTAACGCGACTGCTTGTTTGAACTTTGCTTCGGCGAAGAATCCCGGGGGTGGTTTTTTAAACGGTAGTCAAGCGCAGGAAGAGAGTTTGGCGCGTGCCTCGGGTTTGTATCCATGTATAGCGCAGATGCAGGAGATGTACCAGTATAATCGCGATTTAAAACATTGCTACTACTCCGATTATCTGAGCTATGCTCCAGCAGTACCGGTTTTGCGCGATGACGAGGATCAATTCTTAGTTGAGCCTTATTTAGTCTCGATGATCACCGCTCCAGCAGTGAACGCTGGTGTGGTGCGAGAACGGGAAGCTACTCCAGAAGCGAAGATTCGCGAAGTGATGCTGAAACGGATTGAGAAAATTATGATGGTCGCAGCTCTCAAAGGAAATCAGGCTTTGATCTTGGGAGCTTATGGCTGTGGGGTCTTTCAGAATCGGGTAGAGGATGTCGCAGACTATTTTCGCGTGGTCTTATTTGAGCTAGGTTTGGCAGTGCTTTTTGAACGAATTGTCTTTGCGATCTATGAGCCACGTGGTGAAGTGGAAAAAAGACTGGTTTTTGAGCGTGCTTTAAAGGCTTGAATGAAGGTGGAGGATGCAGATGCAATTTAAAGGATGGAACCTGTTTGAGATTGTTTTTTTAGTAGTTTTTTCACTGGTAGCATTGATTCTCTCGCTGGTCTGGAAGGATACACTACTAGGATTTAGCGTCTTTCTTTCGGGAGCAATCTGTGTGGTGCTGGCAGCGAAAGGAAGTATCTGGACATATGGTTTTGGGATCTATAATTCACTGGGTTATGCTTATGTGAGCTATCTGAGTGGCTTGTATGGTGAGACAATGTTGAATGCGTTGTACTTTTTTCCAATGCAGATTGTTGGATGGCTCATGTGGAAGAAACAAATGAATGATCAGGTAGTGGTGATGCGGAAGTTGACTTTGAAGGCAATACTGCTGGTGGGAGTAATCTGTCTGGCGGGGACGGCTGCTTATGGAGCTTGGCTCGCAACTTTGCCAGGACAGAAGACACCATTTATGGATGCTTTCACCAATGTACTTTCAGTAGTGGCAATGATCTTGATGGCGCAGCGTTATCGGGAGCAATGGGGTTTATTTATCTTGATTAATCTGGTTTCGATTACGATGTGGACATATCGTTTGCTAAACGGAAGTCAGGATGCAGTGACGATGATGGTGATGTGGTCAGCCTATCTGGTGAATAGTATCTATGGGTTAATGGTCTGGAATCAAGGTGCTAAGAGACAGGGTGAAGCTGATGCAGTCTAAAAAAATTGGGTTGACTTTAGGAAAATTTGCGCCTTTACATCGGGGACATCAGTATCTGATTGAGACTGCCTTGAGTGAAGTCGATCAGCTGATAATCATGATCTATGACGCAAGCGAGACCGAGATTCCTCTTAGCATTCGCGCTAATTGGCTGCGCGAGCTTTATCCCCAAGCAGAAGTGATTGCGGCGTGGGATGGACCGCAGCAGATTGGAGATACCCCGGAGATTCGGCAGATGCATGAGCAGTATATTTTGGAACGATTGGCAGGCAGAAAAGTTACCCATTTTTATTCGAGTGAGTTTTATGGTGAGCATGTCAGTCAAGCCTTGGGAGCGGTTAATCGACAAGTTGATCCTAAACGGGTAGCAGTCCCAATTTCTGCGACATTAATTAGGAAAAATCCCTATCAAGCTCGAGAGTATCTCGAACCGCTGATTTACCGAGAATTAATTACGAAGGTTGTTTTTTTAGGAGCTCCATCGACTGGGAAGTCAACCCTGACGGAAGAGTTGGCTAAGCAATATCAAACAGTCGCGATGCCAGAGTATGGGCGTGAGTATTGGGAGCAACATCAGCAAGCACGTCGCCTGACGCCAGAGCAGCTGGTAGAGATCGCCGAAGGACATCTTAAGCGGGAGGAAGAGATAATATTAGCCGCCCAGCGCTATCTCTTTGTTGATACTAATGCGCTTACCACCTACATGTTTGCGCTTGATTATCATGGTTTTGCACTACCAAAATTGGAAGCTCTGGCAGATCAGGCAGCCCGCCGCTATGATTTGATCTTTCTCTGTGCGGATGATATTCCGTATGATGATACCTGGGATCGCTCCGGAGCAGTGAAACGTGCGATCTTTCAGAAACAGATTATTGCAGACCTCAAAGTACGTCGTTTGCCCTATTTGAATTTGCAAGGAAGTCTTAGTGAGCGGATTAGCAC
>JBFYZC010000047.1:0-5348 GCA_041309705.1 Bacillota bacterium
GTTGAACTTAATCCAGAAATTTTAAAACGTTATCCGAATAATCTCAGTGGTGGTGAACGTCAAAGAGTTAATATCTGTCGTGCTCTTTTGTTACGTCCCAAATTATTAATCTGTGATGAGATCACTTCAAGTCAAGATTTATTAACCCAAATGAAGATCTTAAAATTATTGAAAGAATTAAGCCAAGAATTTCATATGTCACTACTCTTTATCTCGCATAATCTTCAAGCGGTGCAGTCTTTAAGTCAACGTATCCTGGTTATGCAGCAAGGTCGAATTGTAGAAGAGCTAACTCCAGAAAAAATTCCACTTCAGATTAGAGATTCATATGCCCAGAAATTATTTGCCTCGCTCCCAATAGCTCATCCAAGCAAAAGAAGTACTTGCTAGTGATAAGCTTTATGAAGACAAAATGCGCTACCTGCTATATATTTTCCGGTAAAGATCTTTCATTTTATCAAGTGAAAATATCCAGCGTAATAAGGATTTTTCACTAAGATAAAATGAATTAGATTTTTCGGAAAATATATATTGTTTCTTTTAGCAGAGGTAGCGCATTTTTATATTGATGAAATTTTACTTTTACTTCCGTCCCTCGTAAGGTACGCCACTGGCGGCGGGGGCAACGGAACGCCCGACCACTCCGAGAATTAAGACAATGGTTAAAGCATAAGGCAGCATGTGTAAGAACTGTTTGGGAATCTCTAGCCCGAGTAATTGAAATTGTCCTTCCAGTGCTTCGGCAAGACCAAAGAGTAAGCAAGCGAAGAAAGCACCAATTGGATTCCATTTACCAGTAATCATTGCCGCTAAAGCAATAAAACCTTGTCCGGCAGACATGTTTTCTTTAAAAAGATCCATTGCGCCCAAGGAAAGGTAAGCACCTGCCAGACCGCTGAGTAAACCACTTGTGATTACTGAGAAGTAGCGTACCTTGCGTACACTGACCCCTAAAGTAGCGGCAGCATCAGGATTCTCTCCGACAGCACGGATTCTTAGTCCGGTAGTAGTCTTAAATAAAAAGAAATTAGCAAGAATCACCATGAGAATAGCTAGATAAACCAGAGGATTTAAGTGTGCGATTGCATCTGAGACGAAGGGAATCTGATCTAGCCAAGGCAATGATAAGTCATCAATTTTAGCGACTGAGGATGATTGACCAGAGGTATGGAAGAATTTCTGTAAGAGCAAAGCTGTCCCAGACATCGCCAGCATATTGATGGCAACTCCACTGACTACTTGATTAGCACGCAACTCGAGGCTGACAAAGGCATGTATTAAGGCGATTAAACCACCTACCAAGACACCAGATAAAACTCCCAACCAAGGGTTACCAGTAAAATGTGAACCTAGCATCGCAAAAAAAGCACCAAAAAGCATGATTCCTTCTAAACCGATATTGACGACGCCAGAGCGTTCAGAGAAAATTCCTCCTAAAGCAGCAAAGGTTAATGGAGTAGCGGCTCTTAGAGTAGAAGCAATTACAAAGGCGATAATTCCGAAGATAAATTCTAAATCCATTAGAGTTGTACCTCCTTTGAAAGAGGAGTCGATTGATTAGTTTTCTTTAATTTAAACTTTTTCAACATGTAATCAGCAGCAATGAAGAAGATAATAATTGCTTGAATTATTCCGATTAGATCTTTGGGAATTCCGGCGACACTTTGCATTTGTAAGGCACCGCTATTCATTGAACCAAAGAGTAAGGCTCCGAAAAGTACACCCAAAGGATGATTGTTGCCAAGGAGTGCTACGGCAATTCCATCAAAACCGTAGCCAGTGAAACCAAAAAGTTGAATGAAACGATACTGAACACCTTGAATTTGTAGAGCTCCAGCTAATCCGGATAAAGCACCACTGAGAGCAAGTGCAAAAATTAAATTTTTGGTTACATTAATACCAGCATAATTGGCGGCTTCGTTGTTATAACCTACGGCTCGGATTTCAAAACCCCATTTGGTCTTCCATAGGAAGAGATAAACTAGAATTAAACAAGTTAGTGCAATAAAGATTCCCGTATTAGCCCGTGAAGGTGGTAATAGTTTGGTTAATTTAGCGGAGGCACTAATAACAGGAGTGATAGGACTAGTACCAGGAGGAGCAATTAAAACTTGATTAACTAAAAAATCACTTAAATGTAGTGCGATATAGTTCATCATAATGGTGGAGATTACTTCATGAGCTCCGAATTTTGCTTTAAAGTAACCAGGAATCGCAGCCCAGAGAAATCCCGCCAGCATTCCCGCCAACATCGTTAATGGCAGATGAATCCAGATTGGCAGATTGGTAAAAGCAGCACCACACCAAGCGGCAGTAATCATTCCCATAATATATTGACCCTCGGCACCAATATTAAAGAGACCACAACGAAATGCCAGGGCAACACTAAGACCAGTAAGAATTAAAGGTGAGACATAAACTAAAGTCTCGCCGAATTTAGGCAAACTTCCAAAAGCTCCATCAAAAAGATGCCAGTAAGCATTTTTGGGGTCGCCCCCCATCCAGGTGATAATAATTACTCCAACCAGCAAGGCACAACTAAGTGTAATTAAAGGGAAAATTGCTGATTTGAGCAGTTTAAAGGGTGAACGAGTACTCATAAATTATGCGCCTCCTTTTTTTTAAGACGCAGGCTGCCGGTCATCATCATGCCCAAAGTCTCCTCGGTTGCCTCAGCACGTGGCAGAATCCCCATTAACTCTCCTTCGTAAATTACGGCAATGGTATCAGCTAAGGCAAGAATTTCGTCTAGTTCCAAGGAAAAGAGTAAGATTGCTTTTCCTTGATCGCGTTCTGCAATTAATTGCTGATGAATGAATTCGATCGCTCCCACATCCAAGCCACGGGTTGGTTGAGCAACGATTAAGGCTTGGGGATTACGTCTAATCTCGCGTGCCAAAACAATTTTTTGTTGGTTACCGCCAGAGAGTGTGCTGGCAGCTACTTTTTCATGCGGAGTACGAATGTCAAACTCTTTAATCATTTCTAATGCATGTGTTTGAGCATAATTTTCTTTAATAAAACCTAATTTTGAATACTTAGAGGTACGATATTCTTCTAGAATTAAATTTTCCCAGATTGAAAAGTTAAGTACCAGACCACGTTGCTGACGGTCTTCGGGGATATGGGCGAGTTTCTGATTAATAATCTGACGTGAATTTTGATTGGTGATCTCCTGATTATTTAAGTAGATATGTCCAGCATTAACTTTTCGAAGTCCGGTAAGGGCTTCGATTAATTCTGTTTGACCATTGCCATCCACACCAGCAACAGCCACGATTTCTCCCGCATGAATATTAAGGCTGAAATCGCGAACTTTAGGGAGTTTGCGCTGGTCAAGCACATGAAGTTTTTCGATTTTTAAAATGGGAGCACCTGGGCTGGCAGGTTTCTTATTTACCTCAAGCAGAACTTTACGTCCGACCATCATTTCTGCTAAATCTTCAACGCTTGTTCCATAACAATGAACACTGTTAATCACTTGTCCCTGACGGATAATGGTGATTTTGTCAGCGAATTTCTTTACCTCTTTAAGTTTGTGGGTGATAAAGACTACAGATTTACCTTGTGCCACAAATTTACGTAAAATTTGTCCTAAGTCATCTGCTTCTTGAGGAGTCAGCACTGAGGTTGGTTCATCAAGAATTAAGATTTCTGCTTCACGATAGAGTGCTTTTAAGATCTCCACTCGTTGTTGTAAACCAACTGAAAGTTCTGCTACTTTAGCGTGCGGATCAATCTTTAAGCCTAATTCTTGAGAGAGCTTTTGAATCTTTTGCAAGGCAGTTGTTTTATCCAGCAAGCCTAAACCTTTTTGAGGTTCACTACCTAAAACGATGTTTTCAAGAACTGTAAAAGGAGGAATCAACATAAAATGTTGATGCACCATGCCGATGCCGAAACGAATTGCTTGTTGTGGAGAGCTGATTTCGACCGGAGCACCTTTTAATCTAATCTCTCCAGCATCAGGTTTATAGAGTCCGTAGAGAATTTTCATTAAGGTAGTTTTGCCGGCGCCATTTTCACCTAAGAGTGCATGAATCTCACCTGGGGCAATTTTCAAATTAATATTCTGATTGGCTTTGACTCCAGGAAAAGATTTACAGATATTGGACATTTCTAAAATATATGGTATTTCCAAAAAAGTTCACCTCCGGGTGTTGCAAACCCATAATATTGGAAAAAGTGCCGGCTAAGAAAACCGGCACTTGCTTGAAGTTTAAACATAGCTTATTAAAATTATTTTACTTCTTTAGGATTAGTAGGGACTTTGATTTTACCCGCAATAATTTGTTTGCGATAATTTTCAGCATTAGCCAAAGCTTTTTTGGAGGCGGTTTTTTTAGCATTAGCTGAAACACCAACTCCATTTTCGGCTAAACCAAGTTCAGTGACACCACTGGTAAATTTACCATTCATTGCTTCAGATGAAGCTTTATAAATCGCCACATCGATTCGTTTGACCATTGAGGCTAAAACAGCACTGGTTTTGTTGGCACGCATCCCATCATTGTATTGGTCACGATCAACTCCGATTGCCCAATAACCTTTACCTTTTTCTTTGGCAGCATTAATTACTCCCAAACCAGAACCACCAGCAGCATGATAAATTACATCTGCGCCATAAATAAATTGTGCATTGGCTAATTCTTTACCTTTGGCAGGATTATCAAATGCACCAACGTAAGCAGAAAAGACTTTAATTTTTGGATTGACTGCATTTACACCTGCTTTAAAACCAGCTTCGAATTTTTGAATGAGCGGAAACTCCATTCCACCAATGAAACCAACTTTTTTCTTTTTACTATCAGTAGCAGCAATTACACCAACCAAAAAAGAACCTTCATGTTCTTTGAAAGTAACATTATGTACATTTGGTAAGTTCACCACAGAGTCGATGAATCCGAATTTTTGATTGGGGTAGTCTTTAGCGACTTGAGATAGTGCATCAGTCATTAAGAAGCCAATTGCCCAGATGATATCATATTTTTGTTCAGCTAAACTTTTTAAATTAGGAACATAATCTTCCATTTTGGCAGATTCGACTACCTTGATCTCACAGCCCAGTTCTTTCTTCAACTTAGAAAGACCTTCGAAAGCGGCATCATTGAAGGATTTGTCACCTAGTCCACCGACATCTGTTACCATAGCTACTTTGAAAGCAGGCGCAGCATAGCTTACAAATGAAAGTGAGATTACCAAAGAGAAAATTAAAACTACTAAAATAATTTTGAAATTTTTCACTTATTTACACCCCTTATATTTGTGAATTCTATAACATTTAGTTCGCCTTAGTATAAAAATTTCCTCTACAGGTAAAAAATATTTTTTGTCGGCAAATATAAATA
>JBFYZC010000048.1:0-8578 GCA_041309705.1 Bacillota bacterium
TACTCCCGATATAGCCAGCCCCACCAGTGACTAAAATTTTCAAAACTAATCCTCCTTTATAAACAAACAATTAAGGTTATTTTATTATATTTATTAATTAATAGCAATCCATAGTAGTAAAAGTAAATTAATTTAAGCGCTAACAATAAGTTTGACTGGAAAACATTTACAAGTAGCAGGAAGTTGTAAGATGATGTAGAAATTTATAATAAATGGATAAATATACGCATTATGTAAATAAAGGAGAAATGCAGATGAGTAGTACTGGTTTGGCAACAAATAAAGAATTGAGAGCCGCGGCACGGGAGCAACTCAAAGGAAATTGGGGTAATCCAATTTTGGTAACTCTGATATACATATTAATTTTTGGAGGCGGTGGTTTTATCCCGATTATAGGTTCGATAATTACATTAGTAATTACTGGTGCATTAAGTTATGGTAATGCAAATTTCTTTTTGAAATTTAGTCGTAACGAGAATGCAATTGTAGAAGACCTTTTTAGTGGATTTAAAATTTTTGGAAAAGCTTTTTCACTGCAATTTTTGGTAATATTTTTTACTTTTTTATGGTCTTTATTATTAATTATTCCCGGAATTATTGCGGGATTTAGTTATAGTATGTCTTTTTATATTTTACGTGATAACCCTAATATGACTGCTCGCGAAGCTTTAAGATGTAGTAAGCAGATGATGCGGGGACATAAAGGGCAATTATTTGTACTTGGATGGAGTTTTATTGGTTGGGCATTGCTTTGTACTTTAACACTTGGAATAGGTATGTTTTGGCTAGTGCCCTATATGAATCTTAGTTATACTAAGTTTTATGAGGGGCTGAAAGAATCGGAACAGGTATTGGAAAAATTGAAAATTAGCAATAATCCAATTGAGCCCAATCTATAAAAGAAAAAGTTTATGTTTATTTAAGAGAGACGATGGTCTCTCTTTTTACTTTTATTAAATAGTAATTTAAAGGTTTTTTATAGAAAATATCGAATATTAATAATAGCGGTTTGATATTATCGCAGATTATTTTAATAAAGGGGAATGAAAATGAGTACCACAAGAATGCGAACTAATGCTGAGTTCAGAGCAATGGCACGTGAACAACTCAAAGGAAATTGGTTGAATCCTATTTTAGCAAATATCGTATATGGTTTGGTGACTGGTCTTTTGTGTTTTGTTGGTTTTTTTGTAATCGGACCACTTGAACTTGGCTTAGCAAAGTATTTTTTAAAATTCAAGCGGAAAGAAGACGCAATGATCGAAGACCTCTTTGGTGGATTTAAACTATTTGGGAAAGCTTTTTTCTTACAATTATTAATTTGGTTTTTTACTAGCTTGTGGATTTGTTTGTTTGTGATTCCTGGATTTGTGGCACAATTAAGATATAGCATGGCTTTTTATATCTTGTATGATAATCCAGATTTAACTGCACGCGAAGCATTAAGAAAAAGTAAGCAAATGATGCGAGGACATAAAGGACAACTTTTTGTACTGGGGTTAAGCTTTATTGGTTGGGGATTGTTGTGTATCCTAACACTTAATATTGGACTTTTTTGGCTTGTACCATATATAAAGCTTAGTTGTGCAAATTTTTATGATGGATTAAAGGAAGCAGCAGAGGTAAAGGTTGATAATAATTCTTTTGAACCCAATATGAATTCAACTAGTGTTTAAACCTAAAAATTAAAGCGAGGCAGCTGCCTCGCTTTTTAAGTTCAAAAAAACTATAACCTCTCGCGTACCAGTGCGCCCATTTCTTTGGTACCAACCTTCTGGCAGCCTTCTGCCATTAGATCGGCAGTGCGGTAACCTTCATCCAGCACTTGACGAACTGCTTTCTCAATGGTTTGTGCAGCTTCCTCCAGATTGAAGGAGTAACGCAGCATCAAAGCAGTACTGAGAATCGTGGCGAGAGGATTGGCAAGATTCTGCCCCGCAATATCGGGTGCTGAGCCATGCGCTGGTTCGTATAGCGCGATCTTCCCGCCGAGGCTTGCTGAGGACAACATTCCTAGTGAACCAGTGAGCATCGATGCCTGATCGGTGAGAATATCACCAAACATATTCTCAGTGACCACCACGTCAAATTGTGATGGATAACGTACCAACTGCATCGCGCAGTTATCAACGTACTGATGGCTGAGCTCGACATCGGGATATTCTGCAGCAATCTGTATGACGGTCTCGCGCCAGAGGCGGGAGCTTTCAAGCACGTTGGCTTTGTCCACTGAGGTTAATTTCTTGCGGCGTTTCTGAGCAGCTTGAAAAGCCAGATGGACAATGCGTTTGATCTCGTTGGTGTTATAAACCAGAGTGTCAATTGCTTCTTCAGTACCATCTGCCAAAGTGGTGCGTTTTTTCGGACCGAAGTAGAGTCCCCCGGTTAACTCACGGAAGAAGACGATATCAATTCCATCAACCACTTCTGGTTTTAAGGTCGAAGCAGCTGAAAGGGTCGGAAAAACTTGAATCGGGCGTAGATTGGCGAAGAGCCCTAATTCTTTCCGTAGTGGGAGTAAAGCTGCTCGCTCGGGACGTAATTCTGGAGCTAATTGATCCATCTTCGGACTGCCCACCGCGCCTAGAAGTACTGCATCGGATTGATGACAGAGATCTAGCGTTTGCTGCGGCAAGGGATGACCATATTTTTCGTAGGCATCTTCACTGATTAAGCCTTCGTTAAATTCAAAGGAGAGGTTGAATTTTTTGGCTAATGTTTGCAGGGTGATTACCGCCTCGGGCACAACCTCGCGCCCGATACCATCACCAGCTAAAACAGCTATTTTTGGCATGGAGAGCCCTCCTGTATCTTTTATTTCATTTTGGTTTTGACATATTCGATTAAGCCGCCGGCATTAATCAAAGACTGCATAAATGGTGGAAAAGGCGCAGCTTGATAGGTTTTGCCGGTGCTTTGGTCGGTAATGGTTCCAGTTGCGACATCCACACTGACAATCGAACCTTCGGCAATTGCCTGACTTGCCTCGGGTGACTCTAGGATCGGAAGCCCGATGTTGATTGAATTACGATAAAAGATGCGGGCAAAAGAAGCAGCAATGACGCAGGAGACTCCGGCAGCTTTAATCGCAATCGGTGCATGTTCGCGTGAACTACCGCAACCGAAGTTTTTTCCAGCAACAATGATCTCGCCGGGGCTGACTTTTCCAGCAAAAGTGGGATCAGCGTCTTCCATGCAATGTTTAGCAAGCTCGACTGGATCACTGGTATTTAAGTAACGGGCAGGAATGATTAGATCGGTATCGACATCATTGCCAAACCGCCAAGTTTTTCCTTGTAATAGATTCATCTTACTCCAACCTCCTCAGGACCTGCAATTCGACCGGCAATCGCGGAAGCAGCAGCAATTGCTGGACCAGCTAAATAGACTTCACTTTCGGGATGACCCATACGTCCCACGAAATTGCGGTTAGTGGTGGCGAGAGCCCGTTCGCCTTTGGCGAGAATGCCCATGTGACCACCGAGACAGGGACCACAGGTGGGGGTAGAGACTGCTGCGCCGGCATTGACAAAGATATCGAACAGACCTTCGTGCATTGCCTGTTGCCAGATTTTTTGAGTACCTGGGATCACTAAGAGTCGTAAATTGTGGCTGACTTTTTTATCTTTCAGCACCATTGCTGCTTCGCGCAGATCCTCAATCCGTCCGTTGGTGCAAGAACCGATTACTACTTGATCGAGACTGACATTACCACATTCTGATAGTGGTCTGGTATTCTCAGGGAGATGTGGGAAGGCGATCTGTGGTTCGAGTTTGGAGACATCCCATTCATAAACTTGACTGTATTTTGCATCAGCGTCACTTTGATAGATCTGGTAGTTGCGTTTGGCACGTGCTTTTACATATTCAATCGTCTTCTCATCCACTGCGAAGATGCCATTTTTACCACCAGCTTCAATTGCCATGTTTGCCATGGTAAAACGACCTTCAAGGGAGAGATCATTGATTGTCTCGCCAGTAAACTCCATTGATTGGTAGAGCGCGCCATCGACACCAATCTTCCCGATTGTATATAAAATCAGATCTTTACCACCGACCCAACGAGGTAATTTACCATAGTAAATGAATTTGATACTTTCCGGAACTTTAAACCAGGCTTCGCCAAGTGCCATCGCGGCTGCCATGTCAGTGCTACCAATCCCGGTGGAGAAAGCACCCAGTGCGCCGTAGGTACAGGTGTGTGAGTCTGCGCCAATGATCAGGTCGCCCGGGAGTGCTAAGCCTTCTTCGGGAATTAAACAATGCTCAACCCCCATTACTCCGACTTCGAAGTAATTAGGAATTCCGTGTTTTTTGGCAAAGTCGCGGAGAATTTTTACCTGTTCCGCTGATTTGATATCTTTGTTGGGGGTAAAATGGTCAGGAATCAGGGCAACTTTGTTTGGATCAAAGACTTGATCGACTCCGATTTTTTCAAATTCACGAATTGCAACCGGAGCAGTGATGTCATTGCCTAAGACCAAATCGATCTTGGCATTGATCAATTCGCCTGGGGAAACATGCTCTTTTCCAGCATGAGCGGCGAGGATTTTTTCGGTAATTGTCATCCCCATGAGTTGTCACCTCGTTTGATTATTTTTTATAATGGTTTTTTGGCAGATGCCAAAAACAAAGGCAGTGTGATGATTGTTCCGGCTTGACTGCTGGTACGACAGAAGCACTCAAGTGGAGTAGTTTCTATTTCACTAAATCCGGCGCTGCTGAGCCACTCGCTTATCTGAGCAGGTTTAAAGCCTAACCAGAGGTCGAATTTTTCTCTTTGTAACCATTCATAATGATGTTCTAAAACATCACAGATTATTATCTGCCCGCCTGGCTTGAGCACTCGAAACCATTCGCGAATTGCTACCGCGGGTTCGGAGAGATGGTGCAGTAAGAGATTGGCAAATGCAAATTCTAAAGAATGATCAGCTAAAGGTAGATCGTGAGCGTCGCCCTCGTAGAATTCGATGTTGGTAATATTGGCTTGTTTAATTTCCTGCTCCGCTACCTGGAGCATGGCAGGTGAGAGATCGATTGCCAGTACCTTGGAGGCAAAGGGAGCTAGTTTTTTGGCGAGATAGCCAGTTCCGGTACCAAGATCGCCCACAATATCTGTTTTTGATAACGAGAAACGCTGCAGGAGAATCTCGGAGAGTGATTCGCCATAACAATCTTTGCGTAATTCATCATAGATTGGTGCCATCTGTTCAAAATATGCTTTATTTTGCTCTTCGGCAGAAGCATATTGGAGTGAATTGCCATTAGCAATCCAGCTGAGTAAGGCTGATTTAGAAAAACGCCACTCCCGTCCAACTTTGCGGGCAGGAACTGCTTCTTCGCGGAGCATTTTCAGAAATGTTTTGGTACTCACTTGAAAAAGCTGACTGGCCTCCTCTAAGGTTAAAATATCCTTATTTTCAAAGATGGATTCATTTGACATAGTATTCACCTACTTTTTTTTATTATAAGGTGTATTATAGAGAAAGTCAAGTATCAAATTCGTTTAACTTCTCTTATGTTCTTTTATATTCCTGCAAAGTGCTATTAAAGTATATATAAAAACACCCTATCGCTCAGGGTGTTCTGCTTAAATATTTTGGTAAATAAACTGCTCGTTCGTTGATAAGTGCTGTAATTGCAAGCGACGTCCTAGTTTGTAAAAACCACAAACGTTGGAGAGATGTCCTTGATTTAATAAAAGTGCAGTTTCGAAACGTGGTTGCAGGTATTTATATAAAAATGCAGCCCCTCCGCCACAGATATAAACCTGATCAAGCTCCCATTTAGTAGTCCAAATATTATCAACTTCGGCAATGATTTTAGTAGCAATTGCTTGGAAAGCATGCTCAATGACTTCGCTGAGATCAAATGGTTTCCCAAAAACTTTGATGATACGGGTTTGAACTAAAGCATCCAATTGATAGATTGGTTTTTCGATTTTTAATTGTTCTTTGATGAGTTCGTTGAGAATTGAATATGCTTTTCCGACTCCGATGTTGCAGGAACCACTTAAACGGTCAATATTCTCCATGTGATCAATTACCAGGTAATCAGTTGTATGAAAGCCAATATCAATAATGCCAATTCGTGAAGTGGTAAGGTTATTTTCGATTAACACGCCATCTTGATTAGCGACTAACTCATAAAGTGTTCCAATTGGTTGGGGAATTACTTGGATCTTTTCAATCTCCAAAGTTATTTTAGTTTCAGTATTTTGCATCAGGTTTTTTTTGATCAACTGATGAGAACCTTGATAAAGCATGCGGATCGAATCTTTCATCTCGAAATAGCTGGAGATTGGTAAGCCGGTAACTAATTTGGTGATTCTACCTGAATTTTCAAAAAATAAGCTGAGAGCGCTTAGTAGTAATACTTTATAAATCTGCTCATCACTGCGATTTTCCGTTAATGAGAATAAAATAATCGGCGATTGATAATTGGCGAGCTCGCCCACAAAATATTCTCGATCATCAATAATTAGATTAATACTTTTAACTGGGTCGTGATTGCTAGATAATTCTGAGATATAGCTAAGAGAACGCGCTTGACCAACTACCGAAGGAAAACTATAGAGGCGAGAGCCATCGGTGATTTTTGAAAAACCATAACCCAGATCTAGACCAATGATTTTTTGCATTTAGTTCACCCTTTATTGATGCTAAATCTCAGTGAAGACTTATTTCAGATAAAGAGGCGTCTTGGTGGAGACGCCATAGGGATTTGCACAAAATAATTCATTTTATATTATGTATATTTTTCAAAAGATATAATTTATTTTATCATATCAAATAGTACAAATAATTTTTGATTGTGTGATCAAGGTAAAGTTTTTGGCAAATCCCATGAAAATAAAAAAGTTGGCGGACTCATTTCACCAATTACGGACTAATTGTTCAAGACGAGCTTTGGCAACGGGATTTGATTCCTGATAATGTGCTGGTTGAGCTGGTTCTTCAATAAAAGCTGGTTTGCTTTTAAAATTAGGAAAGGATTGTCCAGAATAATCGTTATAATTAGTAGAACGTTCAGTAAATTCTGGTTGTGGTGGTTGAGGTGGAACTTGAATGGGAGTATTTTCTCCCATCTCAGATAGATTAGTTTGCAGCCAGACGACCCTTTCAGCGACAATCATTAATAAATCATTACTGTTTACCAAGAGTAAGTAACCTTTATCCCAGCCTAAAAGCTGTCCAGAAATTTGCGTACCGTTACTTAAATGAGCAGTGACTTTATTGCCATTCATTAATAATTGACTAAATAGGATGTCACTGGTCAAAATTCCGGGGAGATTCAAATTTTCTCACCTGAAGCAAGAGTAACGCTTTCGGAGCTAGATGATTTAGCACGAGAACCGTATAATCTCTGTGCTAATTTGTGAAATCCATAAACATTGGCGAATTGAGTGCCTTTAACTAACGAAATATTTTCGAAGTGAGGTAACATATATTCATAAATTGAGATACCGCCACCACCGGTAATAAAGACTGCATCCAATTCCCATTTATTAACCCAGAGGCTGTTAACTTCGGTAATTAATTTTTCTGCTACAACACTGAAGGCGTGTTTTTTAATTTCATCTAAGTTATAGCTTTTACCGGAGATACGAATGACACCGTTTTTCACGATTTCATCTAATTGATAAATTGGTTTGCTAATCTTAAATTCATCTTTTAAAAGTTCGGAAATGATATTATAAGCAGTACTTAAACCCGTATTAGTTGAACCACTGAGACGATCGATATTTTCAAGATTATCAACAACGATATAATCTGTAGTACGGAATCCGATGTCAATAATGCCAACTTTGGAGCTGGCTAATTTTTCGTCAATTAGTCCACCATTGTTATCTAAGATTAAATTAAAGAAGGTTCCAAATGGTTGTGGTACTACTTTAACTTCGTTAACATTGATTACTTGTTCCACTTCATTTTTTTGGTTACGACGTTGGGTGATGCGATGAGTTCCTTTGAAAAGTTGAATTAAGGATTGCTTGGTGTCAGCAAAACATCCTACTGGTAAACCAGTGACAATATTGTAACTACTTGTTTTATTGTCAGATAATAATGAAAGACCTGTAACCACCAGTACTTTGCTGATCTGCTCATCCATTCGGTTTTCGTTTAATGAAACCATTACCACATCTGATTGACGATTGGCAAGATCACCTACAAAATATTCACGATCATCAATCAGTACATTTAAATTTTTAATAAAAGTTTGGTCAGGGTTTTCGTCGGAGACATAACGCAGCATGCGAGCTTGTCCCACTACCGAAGGAAAAATGCGATCATTTTTACCATCGGAAACTTTTACAAAACCATAACCAAGGTCAACCCCGATGTTTTTTTCCATTTTTTAACATCCTTTCTGTAAATTTTTACTATAACATATTCGACAGAAAATTTTGTAAACCTTCTGCTATTTCAAATGTTAATTAATAAAATTATCTTCGAACTAGCTTGAGTGCTGTTTTATAAAATATTTAAGTATTTATAAATATTTTTTAAAAGATCTATATATTTTTTAAAAGATCTAATTAATTTTATCTTTATAAAAAATCCTTAGTGCGCTGGAT
>JBFYZC010000049.1:0-6006 GCA_041309705.1 Bacillota bacterium
CTTTAACAATTTTAACTTTATCTAGTTGTATTAGAGAGGGTCTTGACAGTGCTCAAAAGCTGGCTTTTAGATTTAAGAATAGACATTTTTCCAGAATTGAAGTACATAAAAAATTTGAGGAAATCAATCTAGATGATATAAATATTAATAATTTCGAAGAATTAGTAAATTATTTCTGAAAAATCATAACACTTCATCTAACAAAAAGTAATTTCTATGATGCTAAAATAAGATTTGGAAACTCTTCTCCAGATTTTCACCTATGCTATGTTTCAGTGGAAACGTTAAATGTGCCAACTTATTGTCCAAAAGTTCATACTTGCAACTACCTCACACCATCCTAGTGCCAATATGCAGATTAGCTTTAAATAATTTATAATTTTAATTCCCACTTATATAACAAGAAAGCGCAGGTGAAAAAATGTTCCATTACAAAAAGCAAATCATTATACTATTTGCATTAATCTTCTTGTTGCTATGCGCTTTGAAGATCTACAATAAAAATGATTCTTTACATATGCCTACAGAAGTAAAGGTAAGTTTAAAAGATCAAAACAAAAAGAAGTTTGACCTTACTGACCTTGAGCAAGCTATTTCCTATGCAATTTTTGAAACCAATCGCGAGCACTATTATCCTGGTGAATGTTTTGCTGAAGGACACAAAATTCTTGACATAATCGAAACCAACAAAGAAATCGTGGTATATGTCCGTGCAGTCCCAGGCTATTTTGGCTTTGAAAATGGTATCTTCACTAACATTTCTGGAGGCAATATCCCTTCTCGACTAACTTTTACCAAAAATAAAAAAGGTGAATATCTACTGAAAAACTATGAAATTCCACTGGATGGAAGTGAATACTATCCATCATTGAAAAAAATCTTTACCCCAAAGGCTCTCTGTGCATTAAATAAAATGGAATTAAGCGAACTCTATCCACAGTTGGAAGCCTATGCCAAAGACTATCTTAAAAGCATCAACAGAAATGCATTAGTACAATGCTCAAATGTAGATAAAAAATTGCCAGATATAGAGAGTGTTGAAGTAAGCAATATTCTCTCAGCGCAGTATAGCGAGTATCCTTACTGGATTGGTACACTTGAGAAAATCGAAGACGGAACGCGCATGGTATACATGCATCTTTGGGAAGCAGATGGCAGGGGTGGCGGAAGAGTGACATATAGAAAAAAAATATATAATGGGAAAATCGTCGCAGAAGATATCATAAAAATAGAAGGTAATAAGTACACCCTGATAAAAGATGTACCTAAGAAACAATAACCCCAGCACATAAGCTATCAAAAAACCACCAAACATTTATCTGGTGGTTTTTTATAATTTACTGAACAATGAGAACTTATTTTCTATTTCAACCTTTTAAAGCGCCGGCTGCCATTCCTTTAATAAAATATTTCTGCAAGGAGATAAAAACTGCTACAATCGGAATACTAGAAAGAATAATCCCAGCAAAGGCAATATGATAGTACTCTCGATATTGTTCAAAAAGACCATTAATACTAATCGTAATCGTTCGCATATCTGCATTTTGCAAGAAGAGTAGTGGCATCAAATAATCATTCCAATACATAAATGATTGCATAATGATTAATGTAGCAATCGCTGGTTTTAGCATCGGTGTAACAATTCGGAAAAAAGTTTGTTCAGTGCTCGCGCCATCTACAAAAGCAGCTTCCTCGATCTCCAGTGGAATAGTATTCATAAAACCAGTCATCAAAAAGACCCCAAACGGTAATGAAGTTGCTATATAAAAGAAGATTAATCCATGATAAGTATTTACAAAACCCAGCGAACTTCCCAACTGATAAATCGGCACAAAAATCGCCTGATATGGTACTAATAAACCAATTAAAAATAAATAATATAACAAATTACAATACTTTCGATTCGCGCGTGCGATTACATAAGCACTCATTGAGCTAAACAAGACGGTAAATAATGAGGAAAATCCTGTAATCAACAGCGTATTTCCCATTACTCGAAAGTATTTTAAACGTTCAATCGCTTCATTAAAGTTACCCCAATAAATTTTCGTAGGTGGTTGAATCGGTAAGGTATTGAAGATATCCAATCGGTCTTTCATTGCATAAAATAAACACATTAAAAATGGGAAGAGATATATTAATCCAACGCCCACCATGACCACTTGTAAAATTAAAATCACAGAAGTAATCTTCTTCGGATTATATTTGGTTTTAGCATAATTTTTGGAATACATTTCACTCTTACTCTTCATAGCTGTATCTCCTTTTTCTTAAAGTATTTCACTTGAAATAATGCGAAAACCATCAAACAACCCAAAAAAATCATCGAAATCGCAGAAGCATATGCTGGACGCCCTACTCCAAAAGCCATATTATAAATCAATAAAATCATTGATTCCGAGGCATGACCAGGTCCACCTCGTTTAGTAGCAGTTACCACTAGATCAAATAGTTTAAAACTACCAGTGCTAATTGAAACAATACAGATCGTAATTGCTGGCGCAATCATTGGCAAGGTAACATGTTTAAACTTTTCAAAATATCCACCTCCATCAATCTCAATTGCCTCATATAATTCTAATGGTACAGATTGCAAGGCCGCTAAATAAACTACCATCCAGTAACCAATCCATTGCCAATTATTAATAATTACCAATCCCGGGAGAACTGTATCTGGACTGCTCAGCAATGAAAAATTAAGATTAGTATGTAAAATTGAATTTAGCGAAGGTAGGACATCTGTAAACAGACGATTCCAAATATAACCAACTAAAATTGGGCTTAGTAAGGCTGGAATATAAATAATGGTTCGTAATAATTTTTTCCCTCTAATCTTTGAATCCAGTGCTAGTGCAAATCCCAAAGCAAAAACATTTTGAATAATTGTATTCCAAAAAGTAAATTTCAAGGTAAACCAGAAAGAATATAAGACCCGGGAGTCTTTGAAAGCATCTACGTAATTAGCTAATCCAATAAAATTTAATGTTTCAGATAAACCATCCCAATCGGTTAATGAATAATTTAATCCTTTAATAATTGGAAGAATCATCCCAATTAGATAAATTAAAAATCCTGGCAACAGAAACAGTAAATATGTGATTTCTTTTTTATACTTTTCTTTACTCAACAGGGACATCTTTCACACTCCCTTATTAGAGATTTCTTTATATATTTTCCAAAAGATCTAATTTATTTTATCTTCCCATAATTTCTAATTCAACTTTTTTACCCCAGTGAATTAATTATCCCTTGCAATAAATTAATCCTAAACTTTTATATACCCCTCTTTTTTTATTTAAATTTTTTACTATATGAGGAGATATACTTCGAGTATATCCCCTCAGTTTTAAAAATCAAATTAATTATTGCAGTCTTACATTAGCTTTAAAATTATCAGTCTCTTTTAATGCTTTTTCCAAAGTAATCTTGCCTAAAATCCAGTCAGAGATAATTCTCGCATACTCTGCTTGATAAGCCGCTTTGATCTGAACATTACCTAGACTGACATCAACTAATTGGTTTTTAGCAGTATAAGCAATAATATCTTTAGTAGCAGGATTTTCTTTGGTTGGTTTAACTCCCTTAATCAAGGAATTGCTGCCTAATTTATCAACACAAAGTTTCGCCAAAGTTTTATTAGTGCCAACAATCTGTAAAACCCTTAAAACTTCTTTTGGATATTTGGTTTTAGCACTAATTGCAAAAGTATGATCTGGTTCAAAGATTAATTTTGCACCCGCAGCAGTCCCTGGATATGGGAAGACACCATAATCAAAATTGGGATTTAGAGTCAAGTTTGGAGTATTCCAGGTTCCAGAGATATACATTGCAGCTTCACCTTTGGCAAATCGCGCTGCTGCATCTGGAAATTCCACTGAAAATGGATCTTTCCAAGAGTAATCATGCACGTCTTTAATCCATTGTGAGATATTCTTCCATTCCGGGGAGGTAGCAAAAGAGACTTTACCTGCATACAGATCATAACCCCAGCGTGAATTCTTGCTAAAGACTTCAGCCATTGCCATCTGCATATTAATGTTATGAATCATCCAATCTTTGTAATGTGCTGCAAATGGGGTTATTCCTTTATATTTCAACTTTTTAACGATCGCCATCAATTCGTCATGAGTTTTCGGAATTGCCAAACCATTATCTTTAAAGATTTTACGATTATAAAATACACCTTGATACGCTGCAGTATATGGCAGACCGTAATCGTTATCTTTATAACGAATATTAGTAAGTACTGAGCTAGGGCTATTCTTCAAACAAGAACTTTTAGTTAATTTCAAAAGTACTCCAGCAGCAGCATATTTAGGAATGTCTTGTCCTTTGAAATCCAAAATATCAGGTACATTTCTTCCAGCTACTCTGGCTTGCAAAACTGTATCAAGATCGTTCCAAGTAATCGTTTCTAATTCTAAGGTTACATCAGGCATTGCTTTCTCGACTGCTTTTTTCAATTGGTCAGTAAAAGCAGTACCATCATTTTGATACCAATTCAAAAATTTAATTACCTTTTTAGGTTTCGCAAAAACACTAGCTGAAGTAGAAACAAGTAAACCTGTTAGCAATAGCACAGACCACTTCTTTAACATTTAGACTGCCTCCTCAATTAAATTTCAAATTTGCCCATAGTATGCATTACCACCATGTTTGCGCAAAAAATGCTTATCCATCAATCCAACTGATACTCTTTCGAGTACTGGATTTAATAATCTCGCTGTTAGACCCATCTTTGCGACTTCTTCTAAAACAACGCTGTTATGGACTGCATCATTAGAGCTTTTTCCCCAAGTAAATGGGGCATGACTTGCAATCAATACTGCTGGTATTTGTTCATAATCAAGGCTATTTTGCTGAAAACATTCTAAAATTACCTTCCCCGTATTTTCTTCATAATCACCTCCTATTTCCGCTTGTGATAAACTCCTAGTACAAGGAATCTCATCATAAAAATAATCCGCATGAGTAGTTCCGTAACAAGGAATTCCCATCCCAGCTTGCGCCCAAGCAGTAGCCCAAGTAGAATGTGTATGAGCTATTCCACCAATTTTGGGGAAGCTTTTATATAATTCCAAATGCGTCGGGGTATCCGAAGAAGGTTTCAGATTTCCCTCAACAATCTTCCCAGCAAGATCAACCACCACCATCTTTTCTGCGGTTAATTCTTCATACTTCACTCCACTCGGTTTAATCACTACCAAACCAGTTTCACGCTCAATCCCGCTTACATTTCCCCAAGTATAAATCACTAAATTTCTGACCTGTAGCTCCATATTTGCTTCATATACTTCTTGTTTCAATCTTTCAAGCATCTCAACATCTCCTCTGGAACTGGTAATCTCTTATAATTGTTTTAATTCTTCACTCAAATTCTGCCCTAAAGAGAGATATTTTTGATAAATACTTTGATACTTCAAAACATTTTCTGGTTCTGGTAGATAAGTTTTACTAAAACCACTACTCATCTTCTGCTGTGCTTCAGTAATCGTTTCATATAATCCACTAGCTACTGCGCCAAACATTCCTGCTCCCAAAGCACAGGCTTGCTCTGAGGTTGCAACTTTAATTGGCATATTTAAAACATCTGCCGTAATCTGCATCACAAAATCACTTTTTTTCGCAATTCCACCCAAAGCAATTACTTGTTCAATCGCAATTCCTTGACTGATGAAACGCTCTACAATTGCTTTTGCCCCAAACGCAGTTGCCTCTACTAAAGCTCTAAAAATCTTGGGGGCAGTAGTTCCAAGTGATAAACCAATTAATGCTCCTTTTAAACTTTGGTCTGCATCCGGAGTTCTTCTGCCATTTAACCAATCTAAAGCAACCAATCCGGTTTCTTCCGGTTCAAGCTTAGCGGCTTCACTTGAGAGTTTAAAAATAATCCCACTTTTAATCTCTTCGGTAAGTTTTAACACTAAACTTTGATCCAATAAATTACTATTCATTAAAAGATTTTCCAGCGGCCAAGCTAGAATATTTTTAAACCAAGCATAAACA
>JBFYZC010000050.1:0-2752 GCA_041309705.1 Bacillota bacterium
TTTAAGTCAGATTACGAATTCTTAATTTGAGAACTTTCAACTCTTTAATCAACAATAATTAACTCAGAAAGGAGGGCGTGAATAGCGCACAAAAACGTTGATAAAAACAGACACATATGAACAAAAGCATCAATGAGATTAGTGATAACCAAGCTTTTTTTGGTACAAAGTTTCTAAAACAAAATACCGGTGGATTGCTGGGAATTTACGCTTGCGGACTGTTACACAAACCAAAATAGCTATGGCGAAATGGGACAGGATGAAACAAGAAAAATCTTGCATAGATATTTGTCTATGTTTAAAGAAGCAGATGAGTATAAAAATCATTATCTTAAAATTATAACTAATTAATCCAGAACTCATTAAAAATCACACATCAAACAATAGGGGGTTATCTTTCATGAAATTTAACTTTAAAAAATGTTCCCTTATCAGTCTTGCCATTCTTTCCATCTCTTTATCTGGATGTGCAAACAATAGTAGCACTTTAAAGCCAACTGAAGAGACACAAGAAAGTGTCATTGAAGCACCAAACGATACCCTTTTTGCATCTACTTCTTCATTCAGCACGATCAACTGTGCCATCCTCTGGCCAGCCTGCGATGCTACTGATAATTCAAAAAATAAAGTCTATATCTTTAAAGGTGATCAATATATTCGTTATGATTTTGTCTCTACCTATGCCGATCCTGGTTATCCCAAAAAAATTGGTGATGTTTGGGGTGGAATGGGGGATTTTGCATCTGGATTCGATGCAGGTTTTGTAAATCCAACAACCATGAAAGCCTATTTCTTCAAAGACGATCAATATCTACGTCGTGATGTCAAAGCTGGTCAAACCGATTCTGGTTATCCACGAAAAATCTCCGCCAGCTGGCCTGGCGTAGCTAGTCTTGGCAAACTCGATACTGCTTTTCTTCGCCCAGGCACAAATGATGTTTATTTCTTCAAGGGCGATCAATATCTCAAATATAACCTAGCAACCAGCAAACCATATGATGGTTATCCTAAAAAAATCTCTGACAAATGGGGTGGTATGACTGGCAACTTCGGTTCCAATCTTAACGCTGCCGTGACCTCTCCCACCGATCCCAATAAAGTTTACTTCTTCAAAGGCACTGAATATGTTCGCTATGATTTATCCACCAGCAAAGTCGATCCTGGCTATCCACAAGCAATCTCTAATAATTGGCATATCAATACTGTTAAACCCAATCCAACATCTAATTGGGTAAAACCTTTAAAAAGTATCAGAGTAACTCAACAATTTAATAATTATTATGAGCCCAAAAATGGTTATCACTTAGGAATTGATTATGGAAATAATGGTGATAGAAATGTTCTTGCCACCTTCAAAGGAACTGTGGTAACTGCCAAATATGTTGGTGCTAATGGTAATTGTGTGATTATTAAACATACGACTGATGGCAAAACTGTCTATTCCGGTTATTCACATCTAGAATCAATTAGCGTTAAAGCCAATGCTACAGTTAATGCTGGAGATAAAATTGGAGTTATGGGAACAACCGGAAAAGATAAAAATGGAAATCCAACCAGTACTGGCATACATTTACATTTCTTTATAACCGATACCCTCTTTAATGATGCTTATGGATACTCTTACCCTGGTACACGCAGTACTAACAAAATTGTCTATAACGGTGCAACTTTCTACAATCCAGATTATGTAGTTAATAACAATGGCAAACTTCCTTAATAGATATTTTCCAAAAAATCTAATTCATTTTATCTTCGTGAAAAATCCTTAGTGCTTTAAATAATTTCCAAAAGATCTAGTTTATTTTATCATCGTGAAAAATCCTTAGTGCTTTGGATCTTTTCACTCGATAAAATAAAAGATCTTTAGTGTAAATTATATTGATCTTTTCACGCGATAAAATAAAAGATCTTTATCGGAAAATATATAGATCAATCATAATAATTAAATAAAGTTATCAAGGAGCTGTTGCAAAATACAATAGCTCCTTTTTATCATCATACGAAAGATAAGTTTAGTGAAATCTATATATTTAAATGATTAAAACTTTATATACTTTAACAGCAATTTCATTTGAAGAGATGAAAAGCAAGCTAAAAATAATTCTTTATATTTTCCGAAAGATCTATTTCATTTTAGCTTCATAAAAAATCCTTAATACGCTGGATATTTTTATTCGTTAAAATGAAAGATCTTTATTGGAAAATATATAGATCGGGTGATCGTGGAGTTGATTGGGCAGAAACCAGAGTATTTCCCAATTTTTGTGGCAGCAAAAGCCTTGAAAGTACCTGGTTTAATGCTGGAGGAGATTGAAGTTTTGGGATCTGCCATGAGAGATTTTAAAATTGAGAATTTCGAGATTCCGGTGCGGGTGGGTTTGAATTTAATTGTGGGGAATCAATGGATGAGCAGGCTGCTTGAGTTGAGAATTCGGAGACGTTTGAAGTTGGATCGCGTGAAATGTATTAAATGCCGGAAATGCGAGGAACTCTGTCCGGCAAAAGCAATTACTTTTCCCGGTGAGATTAAAATCGACGAAGAACGCTGCATCAAATGTTGTTGTTGTCAGGAGATGTGCTCGGTAGGGGCATTGACAGTGCATGACCCCTAGTTTGCCAAAGCATTGCAGAAAGTGCTTAATAAATGAAAAAAGGTGAGTCTTTGGACTCGCCTTTAGTGTTGAGACAGGTTAGCTGGGGATAATTTTAGTTACTGCTCTCCAATTAAACTTTCCGGTGTCAATATCTGGAT
>JBFYZC010000051.1:0-12262 GCA_041309705.1 Bacillota bacterium
TATTTTTCTTTTTCTGAGATTAACTTTTTTAAATATTCGAGATCGTCTGAGGAAAGTTGTTCTTCCTTAATAAAACCAGCGAACATCATCTTCAGTGAGCCATCGTAAACTTTCTTTAGAAAACTGCTATTTTCAAGTTGTTGTCCTTCAGTGGCAGTGATTAAGGGGGTATATTCGTTAAGATGAGATTTTTTAGTTACTTTGAGTGCCCCTTTAGTCGCTAAGCGACTCAAGAGAGTATGAATCGTGTTGGGACTCCAATTAGTATCCTTTAATTGCGTGATAATCTGCCCTGCAGTTAAAGGATTGTTTTCCCATAAGACTTTCATCACTTGCCATTCGGCATCAGAAATTTTAAGGTTTTTATCCATCTGCGACCCCTTTTTATATTAATTCTTCATAAAAATTTTACAATTGTAGTGCTTAATTGTCAAGTAGTCTATTTACTTGTTTTTGGCTGATTTTGAAGGAAGACTTCTCTGAAAAGGAGAATCAAGTGGAGTAACATAAAAAATGTTTGGAGTTGGTATTGATTGGCGTGGCTTGCAGATCTACATATACATTCTCATTTTTCGATGGCGACCAGTCGCGAATCTGACCCATATAATCTGGCACTTTGGGCAGCACGTAAAGGGGTTTCGTTGATTGGTACGGGAGATTTTACTCATCCCGGTTGGCAGCAAGAATTACAGGAAAAAATTGAACCTGCGGAAGCGGGCTTTTATCGGTTGAAAACGGAACTGCCTAGGGAGATTCCGGATGCACCAGAGGTTCGTCTGGTGGTGACTGGTGAGTTAAGTACGATCTATAAGAAGAATGGTCGGACGCGTAAGGTGCATCATCTAGTGGTCTTGCCATCATTGGAAGCGGCGGCCAAGATTAGTGAGAAATTAGAAGCATTAGGAATGAATATCCGTTCAGATGGACGACCTATTTTGGGTTTGGACAGTTATCGTCTCTTTGAGTTAATCTTAAATGCCTCTCCAGAAGCAATGCTGATTCCGGCACATATCTGGACGCCGCATTTTTCGGTCTTTGGTTCTAATTCGGGCTTTGATACTCTGGAGGAGTGTTATGCTGATCTCTCAGAGGAGATCTTTGCACTAGAGACTGGACTTTCTTCTGATCCGGAAATGAATTGGCGTTGGTCGGCTTTGGATCGTTATGCCTTGATCTCCAATTCGGATGCGCATAATCCGCGCAATATTGCACGTGAGGCAAATCTGTTTGAGGCAGAATTTTCTTATCAAGGCTTACGTCACGCTTTGCAAAACAAGAATTCAGGAGAGTTTCTGGAGACCTTGGAGTTCTATCCCGAAGAGGGTAAGTATCACTATGATGGGCATCGCAGTTGTGAGATTGCTTGGCAACCAGCAGAGACGATCGCGCATGAAGGAATTTGTCCGGTGTGTGGGCGTAAGGTGACAGTGGGAGTGCTGCATCGAGTGAATCAGCTAGCCGATCGGGCGAATGGTTTTCTCCCCGAGCAACGAGTTCCTTTTCGAAAGATTGTACCTTTAAA
Organism: Bacillota bacterium; assembly: GCA_041309705.1. Classification (GTDB taxonomy): domain Bacteria; phylum Bacillota; class UBA4882; order UBA8346; family UBA8346; genus JBFYZC01. Next base: position 1,523 of record JBFYZC010000051.1, read on the forward strand.
AGAGATTATCGGGGCAGCTTTGGGAGTTGGAGCGAACAGTAATCGAGTGGAACAGGTATATTTTAAGTTACTGGCTAATTTTGGTCCTGAATTACAAGTTGAATTAAAGACTAATCTGACAGAGATTCGCGAAGTGGCAGGAGATTTGGTTAGCGAAGGAATCAGGCGTTTGCGTCAAGCAGAGGTGATGGTGCAGCCTGGTTATGATGGTGAGTACGGGGTGGTCTCTGTTTTTGCAGACGCTGAACGGGAGGCGTTTCTGGGACAGGTAGCTTTATTTGAAGAGTTTGTAGAACCAGTTAAACCTGAAGTAATTGCTGAGCGCGACCATAAAAAAGTACTGCCACAAGAATTGCCTCGAGAAGCTCCAAAACCGGCTAAAAGTGGTTTGAGTGAGGCACAATTGAAGATTATTACTAGTGAGGCACCAGTAATGCTGGTGATTGCAGGTCCGGGCACTGGAAAAACTAGAACTTTAGTGGAACGCATTGTTTATTTAGTGCAAGAAAAACAGGTACCCCCTAATCAGATTACCGCAGTCACTTTTACCAATAAAGCCGCGCGTGAGATTAAGGAACGCTTGCAGTTGCTCTTAAATAATCCGAACTTGGTAGCGCAGATGAATTTAGGAACCTTTCATAGTTTGGCATGGCAGATTTTAAAACAGAATCCAGCGGGTAACCCGTTTCAACTCTTGGATCAGGTGAGTACCCAAGATTTACTGCTGGAAATTTTGGCGCATGAGAAAGTAGCCTGTCCAAGCCGCGAGGTGGCGTTAGCCTTAACTTTATGGAAGAATGGTTGTCCGGAGAAAATAGCAGACCTTCCAGAATTAGAGGGGATTTTCGAGAGTTACCAGAGAGTTTTGAGACAATATCAACGTTATGATTATGATGACTTGATCCTAGAGGCAGTAAAGCTTTGGCAGGAGCAACCGGCTTGGCTCGGCAAGTTTTTACCCGCCTTTCGTTATCTGATGGTCGATGAGTTTCAAGATGTCAATCCAGTGCAGTATGTACTAGTGAAGCTCTGGGCAGCAGGAAGTCAGAGTCTGATGGCGATTGGTGATCCGAATCAGTCGATCTATGGCTTCCGTGGGGCAAGTCATCATTTCTTTGCGGAGCTTAAGGAGGATTATCCAACCGCAGTGACTTATCATCTGGCAGATAATTTTCGTTCTCCGGCAGCAATTGTGACGGCGGGTAATAGCTTAGTCAAGGAAGAGTTTAAGCAGGTGGCAGCTAGTCAAGCTAAAGCCTCTTTGTCACAACTAGCAGTGCTACATGAAACTGCCGGGGCAGCAGAGATTGTCGCGGAGATTGAGCAGCTGCTGGGTGGGGTTGATATGTTAGCCGCTGCGCGGCGGCGTGTAAGAGGTAGGAGAGCGAGAGTGGAGGAGAGTTTTGGTTTTAGTGAGATTGCAATTCTCTATCGTTCTAACAAACAGGCACTTGCGATAGAAAAAGCACTTTTGAAAGCAGGTCTGCCTTATCAGATTGTGGGGCAGAAAGAAGAACTAGAAGTAGCGAGCTGTCGCGAGTTTTTGGCAGTTTGTCGTTATTTGTTGCAGCCAAATGATGTATATCTATTACGAGTAGTTTTGCAGACTAAATTTTGGGATTTTACCCCAGTTGAATTAGGCTTATTAACACAAGTGATTACTAATAGTAACACTGGAGAGCTACTACCAAATATTGATTGGAGTCTCTTGGAACAGAAATTGCCTGAGCGGATCATGAAATTGAATAAGTTACGTGATTTGATTGAGAAATATCAAGCTTGGCTCACCCTTCCCGCAGCGGAATTTCTCCAGGATTTGAGGCGCAGTCTTTCTTTAGAAGAAAGTGAAGCTTTAAAAAAATTAATTAAATTTAGTGAAAGTTATCCAAATATCACAACAATGTTAGAGATGTTGCCATTATCTGCTGAAGCCGATTTGATGCGTAAAGGAGATCAGCAGGAGAGTGGAGAAATGATTACTTTATCAACCATTCATGCTGCAAAGGGTCTAGAATATCCAGTAGTTTTTGTGATCGGCTTGGAAGAAGGACTCTTGCCGTTTGGTAAAGATCCTAATTTAGAAACTTTAGCCGAGGAAGAACGTTTATTTTATGTAGCCGTAACCCGAGCACAACGGTGCTTGTATCTGATAACCGCCCAGAATCGTTTTACTGCAAATGGAATGACCCCAGTTGAAGCCTCACGTTTTTTGAAGCTTTTTCCAGATGAATTGTTTGTTAAAAGCGTAGTTGAAGCAAGAGTGGAGCGTCCACAACAGTTAGAGTTGTTTTAGAAAAATTTTTAACATACTAATAATGGGGGTTTTTTAATGTCAGCAATAATTATTGATGGTAAAGCAGTCGCCGCGAGAGTAAAATCAGAACTTGGTGTAGAGATTAACAGATTAAGTGCCGCAGGCAAAACGCCGGGACTAGCAGTAGTAATTGTGGGACTTGATCCTGCCTCGCGAGTTTATGTGAATATGAAGAAGAAAGCCTGTGCGGAACTTGGAATTTATTCAGAAGAGTATGCACTGGCAGAGAGTACCACTCAAACAGAGTTACTGGAGTTGATTGATCAGTTAAATCTTAATCCGCAGATACATGGAATTTTGGTACAGTTACCCTTGCCAGCACATTTGAAAGAAGAGGAAGTCTTGGAAAGAATCAGTCCCGAAAAAGATGTGGATGGTTTTCATCCAGTAAATATTGGAAAGCTCTGGTCGGGTTTGCCAGGAGTCTTGCCATGTACTCCAGCGGGTGTAATGGAGCTGATTAAGGAGAGTGGGATCAAGATTGCTGGCAAAGAGTGTGTCGTCGTAGGGCGCAGCAATATTGTTGGAAAACCTCAAGCAGCGTTACTCTTGCGTGAACATGGTACGGTAACCATTTGTCATTCGCGAACGGCTAATTTAACGGAGGTCTGTCAAAGAGCGGATATCTTGGTCGCAGCAGTTGGGAGAGCTGGATTAATCACTGGGGAGATGGTTAAACCGGGGGCAGTGGTAATCGATGTGGGTACTAATCGTAATGCAGCAGGAAAACTCGTGGGTGATCTGGATTTTGATTCAGTGGCAGAGGTGGCAGGTTGGATTACCTCGGTTCCGGGTGGAGTTGGACCAATGACGATTGCGATGTTAATGAAGAATACAGTTGAAGCTGCAGCAAAAGGATAAGTAGGAGCAAACAATTTATGGAAAACTTGAATCACTTGATCTTGTTAAAGTTTGGTACCTTGTTACTGGGATTGATCTTATTGTATTTAGTTCGTTTAATTATTCAATCTTTACGTTCTGCTAATAATCACTTGAGTGGTTGGCGTCAATTGCTAATCTTGCGGACAATAAATTATCTATTTTTTTTTGGTCTGATAAAAGCTTTGCTTACCTGGTCGCTCTTTCCTGAACTTTCCCTGAAGCTGAATTATCTCCATGCCTTATTATGGGATGATCTGTTGAATTTACTGATTGTGCTGATATATTTGATCTTTTTTCTTTATGAAGAATATCGGGTACAAACAGTATATTCTATAGGACGGCGAGAATTTGGTACATATTTATTGCAGTATGGCTATTATTGGCTGCTGGTGGTAAATATTATTACCTTTATCAGAATCGACTATTTTTATCTGGCACTGTTACCGGATGATTGGTCATGGTGGTCCCGTTTCTGGTTTGAAACTCTGGTAATCTTATTTTTTATCGGGATTCAGTTTTTATGGCTTGCGTTGCGCAATTTGAGGATGAGTGAGGTTGATCCAGAGTTGCGTCAGCTAGTCAACGAGACGGCAGCAGAGTTTGGAATCTCAATTAATAAAGTTCGCATCTGGCATCTTAAAGGGATTATTAATGCTTTTGCTACCGGAATTTTTTTAAAAAGTATTTTTTTAACTGAGTCGTTAGTTGCGGTTGCCACGCCTGAGGAATTGAGAATGATCATTGGACATGAGTGTGCTCATTTCAAACAGAAACATCTCGAGATTCGCACTTTGGTCTTATTAGTCTTTGTCGGAATGGGCTTTTGGTTAACGGAAAAGTATCCGAGTTATGAAGAGTTGATCCTGATTTTACTGGGATTATTAGGCTTTTTGATCTTTCAAGGGCTCGCGCGCAGCCAAGAATATGCCGCCGATGAATTAGCAGGACAACAATTGGGAGATCGATCCCAGATGGCAGATGCTTTGCAAGGACTCTTTGGCTTGACCAGGCTACCGTCGAAATTTGATCGAATGATTGGTCTGTTTTTAGCACATCCAGACCTAGAAGCGCGTTTGCGAAGATTGCGACGATGAATAAAACCTCATAGGGCAGCAGAGAATAGCAAATGGAGGTGAGAAGGAATGGGTCAAGTTAAATGTAGCGTGACCACCTGTAAATATAATGAAGGTGGGGCATTTTGTGAGGCAGACGAGATTAAGGTTAAGGATAATCTGGGTACTACTGATGTGGATATGGAGTTTGGTGCTTTTGAGGATTTAGCTGGAGCACGCTCAACCGTAGAAACCTGCTGTGAAACTTTTACACCGAAAACAAATGCGCAGTAAGATTTGAATATTTGCTAGAATTTAGAAATGTGCTAATCAGTCAAGGAAGATTGATTAGCATTCTCATTATTGAGGTTTGATTAATTGTAACAAAAGATCTTTACCGGAAAAAATATAAATGATATTTTCTGGGTAATTCTGTTAAAGAACAAGATTTTGTAGAAATTTTCCGAATCCAAAGCAGGAAATTTCTTTATTAACAGGAAATATATATTTAAGGTAAGCTTTTGATGGATGATCAACTAACATAAAGATGGTAATTGATCAACCGATTCAAATCTGGATTGCCGTAAGTAAGTTTTAATAACAAACAAGAAGGAGATGGTTTTGAATGATCGTCACCGTAAACGGCAAAAATGTAGAAATTACTAATGCTCTGCGTGAACATGCCGAGAAGAAAGTAGTTAAGATTGTTAAATATTTTGAAAAAAGTCCGATCAGTGCGCAAGTAACAATGAGTACTGAACGAGGTAAGCATATTGTAGATATTACGGTTCAGGTTAATGGACTTTTACTACGTGGTGAGGATAAGTCAAATGATATGTATGTTTCGGTAGATGGAGCAGTAGAGAAGATTGAACGTCAGATTGAAAAGTATAAAACTCGTTTAAACCGACGTTTCCACGAAGAAAACAAGGTGGTGCTGGCAATTCCTACTTCGCCAGGCGAGGAAGCCCCAACGCCGCAGATTAAACGTACTAAACGTTTTGCTATTAAACCAATGTGTGCTGAAGAAGCAGTAATGCAGATGGATCTCTTAGGACATGATTTTTATGTTTTTTCCAACAGTGATACCGAAGAGGTGAATGTGGTCTATCGACGTAAAGATGGAACTTATGGTCTGATTGAACCGGAATTTTAGTGATTTGAAAAATTTAAGAGACTTGTTTGATTAGTGGTACTATTTAGTACCACTATTTTATTTGGTTAAAAATCTGTTAGATCTTGATTAAATTGCAGGATTGTCACGAAATTTGACGAAATTTTGAAGAAATATATTAGATATTTGATTGGGATGTGATTCTTTGAGTCTCTTGGGAAACTTAATCTGGATTATCTGTGGCGGGTTTCTGATTTTTTTGGAGTATTTAGTTTCGGGAATAATTCTTTGCATGACAATTGTAGGAATTCCCTTCGGATGGCAGTGTATCAAACTATCAATGCTGGGATTAACTCCTTTTGGATGCAGAATAGTTGATTCACCACGAGCTAATGGATGTTTGAGTACATTGATGAACATAATCTGGATTTTGATAGGTGGAATCTGGATTGCGCTGACTCATCTGATTTTAGCATTGTTTTTAGGAATTACGATTATTGGGATTCCTTTTGCGAAACAACATTTGAAACTAGCCTCATTAGCTTTGACACCATTCGGAAAAGAAATAAGATAATTTTGGAGGTTGATTCGATGCAAAAAAATAAATATTTTGAAGTGATTAGTAATGCTAGAAAAAAGATTGCGATGGTGGCTCATGATCATGAGAAGTATAATTTGATTGAATGGGCAAAACTGCATCACGAAACTTTGATGAAACATGAATTGTATGCAACCGGAACTACCGGTCGTCTTTTGGAACAGGAGTTGCAACTGCCGATTCATCAGTTTCAAAGTGGTCCGTTAGGAGGAGATTTGCAAATTGGAGCAAAGATCTCGGAGGGTGAGATTGATATGTTGCTGTTTTTCTGGGATCCTTTGGCAGCACAACCACATGATCCAGATGTGAAAGCATTACTGCGAATTGCTGCGGTCTGGAATATTCCAGTGGCATGTAATCGTGCCTCGGCTGATTTTATGATCTCTTCGCCGTTAATTAATAGTGAATATCGACGATATTATCAGGATTTTGAAGATTATAAAAATCGTCTTTAAGAATTATGCTTTACAATTAAGATTTTTTATGATATTGAATTTGATGTGCCAACCAGATGATTGAGATATTTGGTTGGTTTTTATTTCGCGCTTTGATGATGTATCAACCGTATTTAGAGGGATAGAGGGTAATAATGGAGCAGGAAAGTGTCTGAACAGGATTTATAGGATTAGAGGATCGGCAGGATTGGGGTAAGAATTATCGATAAGAATAATCCTGAAATCTTGAAATTGTGTTCTGACAATGAGCAGATTGCATGATAAGAAAGATCGAGTAATGTAAGCTAAGAATATGATATAATAGAAATGTTGAAAAAAGATCGAGATTTTTTTATAAAGTTTTTGTATGAATATTAAGGAGAGTGTGTTCAATCATGCAATTACCAAACCTTGAACAAAAGTATTCGTATGCTGATTACTTAACCTGGGACGAGAGTGAGCGGTGGGAAATCATTGATGGAACACCACACATGCAAGCCACACCTTCAAGAGCGCACCAAGAAGTTTTAATGGAATTATCAGTACAAATTCACAATTATCTTAAAGGCAAATCGTGCAAAGTATATCCTGCGCCGTTCTGTGTGAGATTAGATTTAGAAAAGAGCGATAATGATATTAAAAACGTGGTTGAACCAGATATAACCATTGTTTGTGATACTTCTAAGCTTGACAAAAGAGGCTGCAAGGGTTCGCCGGAGATGATAATCGAGATTCTTTCCCCGTCAACTGCTAAACTGGATAAGATTATTAAGCTAAACAAGTATGAACAGGCAGGGGTGCAAGAATATTGGATTGTAGAACCAGATCAAAGACTGGTAAATGTGTTTACCTTAGATTCAGGTAAATATAACATAAAAATTTATTCAGATGAGGATAAAGTTAAGGTCTCAATCTTTCAAGATCTTGAAATTGATTTAAACGAAGTCTTCCCAGCAGTGGAGGAGGAAGAAAGTAGGTGAAATTATGCCCACCCCAATAGAGAAAGACCGTAAATATACCTATGGTGAGATCGAAAAACTCTCTGATACTGAAGTATGGGAATTATTAGATGGAGTTCCTTATTTACAAGCAAGACCTTCTATGCCACACCAACTGAGTTTGGGTGAGTTATATTTTTTATTTAAAATTTTTCTTAAAGGCAAACCATGCCAAGTGATACTTGAATCAGCTGTCTGGTTAGATCTAAAACCAAATGAGAAAAAGAAAAATAGTATTAACTATGTGGTACCTGATCTTTTAGTGGTCTGTGATCGAGATAAAATTCAAGATAAAGGTATCTATGGCGTACCTGATTTAATAATTGAAATATTATCCCCTTCAACTGCGGGCGTTGATATAATTCAAAAGTATAATAAGTATCTAAAATCAGGAGTTAAAGAATATTGGATTGTTGACCCATTAAACCAAGTAATACGGGTTTTTGTTTTAGAGGATGACAAATACTTAGAAACGGTTTATGACCACGAGAGTAAAATAGCAGTAAGTATCTTTAATGGGGAATTGGAGATCGATCTGAAGGAAGTCTTCCCAGCAGTGGAGGAGGAAGAGGGTTAAACCAGCGAGAGTTTCTTTATGATAAGATAGTTGGATTGATGAGGTAAAAGTGAAAAAGATTAAACGATCTTGGCTACGCCTAATCTGTGGACGGGGTTACTATACTTTGCGACGTTATTGGGATTGGCATTTTTCGGGGAAGCAGTTTGCCAAAGAACGAGGAGTTTTGGAAGAGTATCCGCTGGTAATTTTTCGCCATCAGACCCCATTAATTCGCAATCTGCCCCAAGCCGAGCTCTGGTTACAACGAAATAAGATTACCAATTTGCAAATAGCGCTTGCTAGATTGGATGGAATTCTGCTTCGACCTGGAGAGACCTTCTCATACTGGCGTTTAATCGGAAAACCGACCAAAGCTAAGGGTTATCTTGCAGGAATGGTTTTATATAATGGTCAGATAAAGGCAGGAATCGGAGGCGGCTTGTGTCAGCTGTCGAATCTGATCTATTGGATGACGTTACATACTCCATTAAATGTGAATGAACGCTGGCGACATAGTTATGATGTTTTTCCAGATGAAAAGCGGACAGTGCCGTTTGGCTCAGGTGCTACCTGTGCTTATCCGTTTTTGGATTTGCAGATTACTAATCATACTGAGGAAACTTGGCAACTGCATCTCTACCTAACTGAGACGGAGCTCGTAGGGGAGTGGCGGGCAAGACGCGCAGCGGATTATCATTATCAGATCTATGAGGCAGAGCATCGGATTACTCATGAACTCGGAGGTTATGTGCGTCAGAATGTGCTACGGCGAAAGGTTTTTGATCAGGAAGGTCAATTGGTAAACGATGAATTGATCGCGGTAAATCGCGCTTTGATGATGTATCAACCGTATTTAGGGGGATAGAGGGTAATAATGGAGCAGGAAAGTCTCTGAACATGATTGGTAGGATTATCGAATGATAAAACCCCAAAAAGTAAGTCAAATTAATATTTCATGCAAGATATACTGCACGTTAGTGCATCGTGACACTATATCTTGCATGAAATATTTGACTAAATATCTTTTGTGGCATAATCATTGGATGGGCAGGATTATAAAACCATTTACACGAAAGATTTTACGCTTCAAAGTACCTCTTGAGTACTCGCAAGTACCTCCGAGGTACTCCGAAGTACCAAAAAGGTAGTCGGAAGTGCCAGTGAGGTATTTCATACTGCCTTCAAGGTAGTCGGAAGTGTCATGGAAGTACTCGGGAGTACCAAAAAGGTAGTCGGAAGTACCTTCGAGGTACTTCCGACTGCTTCTAAGGTACTCAAAAGTGTCTCTGGGGTAGTCAAGAGTGCCTCAGAGGTACTCCAAAGTCTTTTCGAGGTAGTCGGAAGTGTGAAAATGACACTTTTGAGTATTAAATCATCGAACGAAAGCATCGCTCTATCGAACAAGAACAATAAACTATCTCTCATCTCTCTCATCTCTCAGATCTCGCTTCCAACGTTTTTCTTTTTATGATAAAATAAACCCGAAGAAATTGTGGAGGCGATTCTGGTGGAAGTAAAAACTAAGAAACTAGTCCGGTTTGATTGGGCGATGAAATATATCTTACGCAATAAAGCAAATTTTGATGTCTTGGAGGCGTTTCTGACATCTCTTGAAGGAGCAGATCACGATTCTGGAACTGCTGGAAAGTGAGAGTAATCAAGAGGCAGAGGAACGCAAGTTTAATCGGGTCGATCTGAAATGTAAAGACTCACAAGGCAGACAGATCATTATTGAGATTCAGAATCAGCGTGAATCTGATTATCTGCAGCGACTACTTTGGGGTACGTCAAAGGCGGTGGTCGAAAGTTTTAAACTAGAAAAGAGTTCTTCGCAGGTAGCGAAGGTGATCACAATTAGTATTCTTTATCATAAGTTACATGAAAATGAAAAGGAAATTACTGACTATATCTATCATGGCTATACTAATTTAGCTGGTAGTGAATCGGTCTTTCCGGAGTATTATCTGATCTATGTGGAGAAATTTGAAGATCTGATTAGCGAGGAATTGGATGAATGGATCTACTTTTTTAAGCATGGTAAGATTCGCGAGGATTTTAAATCACCAGGAATTATGCTGGCGGCGAATAAGCTTGATTGGTTAAAGATGAGCGAACAACAAAAAAAGGTTTATGAGGAATACTTGGCGTATCTGGGGCAGGAATTAGGGATTTTGGAGAATGCTAGAGCGGAAGGTGAAGCTAAAGGTTTAAAGAAAGGCATTGATTTAGGTAGGAAAGAAAGAGATCTTGAAGTGGCGAAAAATCTTTTTGCTTTAGGAATGGATTTGGAAATAGTTATGAAAGCAACTGGATTGAGTTTGGAGGAGCTACAAAAGCTTCAACAAGAATTGAAGAATTGAGTTTCCTAATTGTTTTAAAATTAAAAGAGAGAAATGATTAAACGAATTTTAATTCTAACCACTATATTTTTGATTTGGGGAAGTATTGTGTTTGGAGATGGTACTTCTTCAAATTTTGTCGATGTTGAATATAATAATTTGAAATTTACGATTAACAATAGAGATGTTATCGACTTGAATAAAAAAATTGAAGATATAGCAAGTGGATATAAAAATAAGTGTTTTAAATACGCACACACTACGCCTGTTGAACCAAGAAAAACTGTTGTAAGATATATTTACAGATTAAAAAAATATCCTATTCAGTTAATTACATCTAAAGTAACCCAGACATTTTTTCTAGACAGATTAATGAACTTTTTAACCACGTCCGCCAAGAATTCCTCCTCCTCTAAGCTTCCTTGCTCGCGAAGCGAGAGCGAAGGAGGG
>JBFYZC010000052.1:0-2919 GCA_041309705.1 Bacillota bacterium
AGAGATCAAAATCTGATTAGTCAAAGATTGACGAATCGGAACTTCATATCCATCTTGATCCATTTATCATTACCCCCTTACATAAAAAATGACATCAAACAGACTTTTAGATCCCTTTCAATGCCATTTTTGCTCCTAAAAATAAATTTAAAAACCAACCCCACTACTAGCACCAAAAACGGTGGTTATAAAAGTACCCGCCATAAAAGCAATCGAGAGACCAAAAACGATCATCAAGAGCTTTTTAGAATTACCACCACCTTCGCCAAAGGCTAGTCCGAGCCCTGTAGCAATCACCGCCATCGTTCCAATCGCTTTTGCCACTGGACCACTAAGTGACTCTAAAAGTTTCGTTAGAGGTCCTTCCCAAGGCATTCCAGTTCCGCCTGCTAAAGCCACTGACGCAAAAAAGATCACCAAACCCAAAGTCAACAAAGAGATCACTGCCATTTTGGACATTTTTCCCATACTACTTCATCCTCCAGTTTTAAATTTTATTTAAGACATAATTGCTATTTTCCCATTTCACACTAGCAATTTCTCTGATTCTACGACTGGTATGATACCGTTCGATAAAAATTACCAGATTAACTGCTTCCGCAATTAATTCTCTTTGAGGAGCCGGGATTGCTTCTTGAATCAACTGTTCCAATCTAGTCAATCCTCCATAGGCACTATTGGCATGTACCGTCGCACAACCGCCCGGATGTCCAGTATTCCAAGCTTTCAAAAGTGTTAAGGCTTCTTTACCACGAACCTCTCCTACCACAATTCGATCCGGACGCAGCCGCATGGTCGCTCTTAAAAGATCATTCATTGAGACATGCTCACGTGACCTCAAAAAGACTGTATCTGGTGCAGTACACTGCAATTCTAAAGTATCCTCAATAATCACAATCCGGTCATTACTCTTAGCAATCTCATTTAAGACCGCATTTGCCAGAGTTGTTTTCCCAGTCCCTGTCCCACCAATGATTAAAATATTTTTTTTTGCATGAACCGCTTTGATGATGCTCTCTTTTTGCAATTCGGTCATGATTCCTTGGGTTACATAATCATCCAAGGTATAGACCATTAGTGCCTTCTTACGAATCGTAAAAACAGGTGCAGTCACCACTGGTGGCAACAAGCCTTGAAAACGGTTACCCGTGCCAGGAAATTCTGCACTCAAGACTGGATTATCAATATTACAGACTGCTCCCGTTGAGCTCGCGATGAGATAGATCACCCGCTCTGCATCAGCTGGTTTCACGGCATAGCCTGTAAACGAACGTCCTTCTCCCAAACGGTCAATCCACAAATGACCATCTGGATTCAACATCAACTCCACAATCGTGGGATCATCAAGCAAAGCAGCAATTCTCAACCCCAAGGCGGTCGAAAGCATTTGATGGAGTCGTTCTTGATTAATCTCTTTAATTGTTGTTGCCATTAAAAACTCCTATCTGCTTAATCAAAATCCATCAGGTCATCATCGTCATCCAAGCCAAAAAGATAATCATATTGGATCTCATTGCTAGTTGCTTTCTTTTTCTCTTGCTCTTTGAGAACTACTTGAGAAGCAATTTTTTTTCGATCTAGATTTATCGTCCGAATCACTTCACTCTTCTCTGGTGCATTCTGCAAACGAACCGTAAAATTCTCATCCTCAAAATAACGAATCTTCTTAGCTCTAATTGGCGGACAGCCTGCCAAAAAGATAATCTCCTCATCTTGAGGAAATTGGGTGATCTCGCCTGGTGTCAGCAAAGGACGTTCTGCATACTGGATCGAAGTATTTACCCCTGATAACCAAAGACTAAAACGGCTTCCTTGATAATTGGTAGTTTTAATCTCCTCTGTTTTACTACCTAATAATTTACTGATAAATTCTGGAGTCTTCTCATCATTTGGTGCATAAACAACTCTCACATGACAATTGTCGATAATACTATTATCTGGAGTATAGATCTTATTAAGTTGGTTTAAGCTTTGAATGATCAAAAATGCTTTCAAGCCATAACCTGCAATAAAAGCCAGTGATGATTCAAAGGGATCCAACCGACCCAAAGCAGGAAATTCATCAATTAGCATTAGTAAACGGTGTTTATAAGTGGTTACTGCTTTACCATCTTTAAACTCCATCTTCTCGGTTAAACGACGCAAAATTTGGCTCAAAATCATGCGAATCAAAGGACGAGTACGATTCAGATCACTTGGTGGCACTACCAGATAAAGCGAGACTGGCGCTTCAAAATTCATCAAATCAGCGATCTCAAACTCACTGCAAGCAGTATTGGCTGCCACAATTGGATCGCGATAGAGACCCAAGAAAGAGATCGCCGTTGAGACTACTCCAGACATCTCATTGGGACTTTTATTTAATAATTCTCGTGCTGCTTGGGCAACTACTGGATGTGTTTCAGTATCTACACCATAAATATCTCTAAATAAATGTGTGCTTAATTTGATATGCGAAGTCGTGAGCATATCTGCCAACGAATCTTCAAAGCTTTGATCAGGATTAGATAAAAAAGCAGCAATATCAGTCATTGTAGCATTTAGCAAGATGTATCGTAGGTGTAAGATAACTCCGACCAATAGTGCATGAGCGGTCTTCGCCCAGTGATCCTGCTCCCCAGTTCCCTGAGGGTCAACTAACATATCCGCAATATTTTGAATATCTTGAACTTCGTGAATGGTACGTAGCCGAATCTCTTCGAGTGGATTATACCGGATTGAGCTCCCATCACAAGCAGTCGGATCAAATTTCAACACTTTATTACCCAATTTATCACGCCGATAACCTGCCGTAATTCCCCAATTTTCGCCTTTAATATCAGTAATTAAAACACTATGTGGCCACGTCAGCAGAGTGGGAATAATGATTCCCACTCCTTTACCACTTCGGGTCGGCGCCATCAGCATCAAATGCTCTGA
>JBFYZC010000053.1:0-3804 GCA_041309705.1 Bacillota bacterium
CCACGTCAGATTGTGCTGCATGTGATTAATGAGGTGGAAGTGATTGAGACAATTATTAATGTTTTTCGTGAACGAATCGTTATCTGTAAAGGCTGTGAGATCTGTAACTCGCATGCCTGGATTCCGGTTGAGTTATTGGAACCCATACACCAAGAATAATTTTTAGGATTTGAGAATTTTTGAGAGATTTTTGATAAATGATTGACATTTGGATTGAACTTTGTTAAAATAATTGCAACCAAACCTTTTAAATCTAGTCCTGTGAGGCTAGGAAGGTGCAATGATTTTTTAGCAAAAGAATCACAACCTTCTTATGCCATGCGCAAAAGAAGGTTTTTTTATTGAGGTGAACGAGATGTCTGAAATTAAAGCTCTAGTAATGGATGAAGAAAATATTCGTCGTGCTTTATATCGTCTGTCGCATGAGATTACGGAGCGTAACAAAGGAACAGCAGACTTAGTCTTAGTTGGAATTCGTTCCCGTGGTGTACCGCTGGCGAACCGTTTGGCAGAATTTATCGAACAGCACGAGCAGGTTAAGCTGCCAGTAGGAGTTTTAGATATTAATTTTTATCGTGATGATCTTTCATTAATTGCAACACAACCAATTATCCATCGTACTGAAATTCCAGTAAACATTACTGGGAAGAAGGTTATTTTGGTGGATGATGTTTTATATACTGGTCGAACAGTGCGTGCCGCTTTAGATGCTTTGATTGATTTGGGACGTCCTTCCAGTATTCAATTGGCAGTCTTGGTTGATCGGGGACATCGTGAACTGCCAATTCGTGCCGATTATGTCGGCAAAAATCTTCCTACCTCAAGTCGGGAAGTAGTTCAAGTAAAATTGAAAGAGATCGATCATTCAGAGAGTGTCTCGATCATTGGAAATCCTTCTGAAATCCTTTAAAAGACTGTTTTTAAAACAGTTTAAGGGACAAGTTGACCAGAAGGTTAACCTCCCTTTGGGGAGGTTTTTTTATAATAGTTCTTGTGAAAGGGTAAGTGAAAATTATATTACGAGGTGAAAAATTTTATGGTGAAATTAGGTAAAGATCTCTTAGGCTTGCGGGACCTTTCAGTGGAACAGATTAATCTGATCCTGGATACTGCTGCAGCCTGTAAGGATATTTTTAAACGTGATATTAAGAAAGTTCCGACTTTGCGTGGGAAAACAGTAGTTACTCTTTTCTATGAACCAAGCACTCGGACTAGAACTTCTTTTGAGATTGCCGCGAAATGGATGAGTGCTGATGCAGTCAATCTAACGGTCTCCTCGAGCAGTGTCTCGAAAGGAGAAAGTTTTGTCGATACGGTACGTACCATTGAGGCAATGGGAGTGGATCTGATTATTATTCGTCATGCACTGGCAGGAACCCCGCGTTTACTGGCAGATTCAGTAGCCGCGCATGTGATTAATGCTGGTGATGGAGCACATGAGCATCCTACGCAAGGTTTATTGGATCTCTTTACCATTCGTGAGAAAAAAGGGAGTATTGCCGGACAGAAAGTAGTGATTGTTGGCGATATCATGCATAGCCGAGTTGCTAAATCTAATATCTGGGGTCTTACTAAGTTAGGAGCTGAGGTGACGGTGGTAGCACCACCAACTTTGATTCCGCCTGAGATTGAGAGTTGGGGAGTTAAGGTTGAGTATAATCTGGATCGAGCCTTAGTGGAGGCAGATGTGGTGAATATCTTACGAATTCAGCTTGAACGGCAGACGAAAGCATTTTTTCCAACTTTGCGCGAGTACTCCAAGCTTTTTGGGATGAATCAGGAGCGTTTAAAACGTGCTAAACCTGATCTGCTAATTATGCATCCTGGTCCGGCGAATCTGGGAGTAGAGATTAGTGAAGTAGTCTCAGATCATGAACGTTCTGCAATCAGAGAACAGGTAACTAACGGAGTCGCAGTGCGCATGGCATTGTTGTATCTCTTAACCGGGGGAGGAAGTAAAGATGCGGTATTGCATTAAAGGTGGCGAAATTATTAATCCAGCAGGCGAGTTTCAGGGAATTGGGGATCTGCTGGTGAGTGAGGGTCGAATTGTTGAACTGGGAAAGAACGTGAAGGCTGAAGGAGCAGAAATTATTGAAGCGCACGGTAAACTTGTCTGCCCAGGATTGATTGATCTGCACACTCATCTGCGTGAACCAGGACGTGAAGATGAGGAGACCATTGCTACCGGAACTAAAGCGGCTTTGAAAGGTGGCTTTACTGCAATTGCCTGTATGGCAAATACTGATCCGGTAATTGATAATGCAGCAATTGTCAATTTTGTAGTTGAAAAAGCAAAACGCGAAGGTTATGTCAGGGTTTATCCGCTTGGCGCGATCACTAAAGGATTAAAGGGTGTAGAGCTGGCGGAGATGGGCGAGATGAAGACGGCTGGCGCAGTTGGGTTTTCAGATGATGGTAAAACACTAATGAATCCTGCCGTGCTGCGTTCGGCATTACAATATTCTAAGTTATTCGAAGTTCCTTTGTTACTACACGAAGAAGATCCTGAACTAGCAGGAAATGGAGTGATGAATGAAGGCTACTGGTCAACTCTGCTTGGTTTATCGGGAATTCCAGCTGTGGCAGAGGAGGTAATGATTGCTAGAGATCTATTGCTTGCTGAGGAAACAGGTGCTAAAGTTCATTTCTGTCATGTCAGTACTAAAGGCGCGGTGAATCTAATCAGAGAAGCCAAGCAACGTGGGGTTAAAGTAACTGCGGAAGTAACACCACATCATTTTAGTCTTACGGAAGCAAGTCTGGAGAACTATGACCCGGTCTATCGGGTGAGCCCGCCTTTGCGGACGGAAGCAGACATGTTTGCTTTACGAGATGGGTTAAAAGATGGCACGCTGGATGTGATTGCGACAGATCATGCACCTCATTCACGCGAAGAGAAACATCGTGAATTTGCACTGGCACCAACCGGAATGATTGGTCTGGAAACAGCTTTGGGACTAGCATGGACAAATCTGGTACGCACCGGTTATCTCTCGAAGAACCAATTAATTCAAGCTATGTCTACTAAAGCAGCAGAGATTATCGGGCAACCTGGTGGAGTTTTACAAGCTGGGATGCCAGCTGATATTTTAATCTTTGATCCAGAAGCAGAGTGGGAGGTTACTGAGTCAGAATTGGTTTCAAAATCAAAAAACTCTCCTTATCTGGGAATGCGACTTTTTGGTAAAGTTGAAACAGTTTTGGTAGGTGGCGCATTAAAATATTTTAACCAAAGTTTCATTGAATAAATATATGTAAATAATGTATATTTATGATATAATTAGTTAAACAGTTTTGGGAATTGAAAATGGCGGAGGAAAAAACAGATGCAAAAAGCACGATTGGTTTTGGAAGACGGAGCAGTTTATACTGGCATCTCGTTTGGCGCGACAGGCGAAGTGGGAGGAGAAGTAGTCTTTAATACCAGTATGACTGGATATCAGGAGATTTTAACTGATCCTTCATATAGTGGACAGATTATTACCATGACGTATCCGTTGATTGGGAATTATGGAATTAATCCGGATGATCATGAAGCAGAAGCTCCTTTTGCACGTGGATTTATTGTCCGGGAGTGTTGTGAATTACCCAGTAACTGGCGTAAGCAACAAACACTTTCTGAGTTTCTTGAGCAACATCGAATTCTTGGTTTAGCAGGAATTGATACCCGCGCTTTAACAAAAAGACTACGCAATGAAGGGACCATGAAAGGATTACTAACGACCTCGGATGATGATGAAGCAGTACTTTTAAAAAGAGTTCAAGAACTTCCGGCGCTTTCGGGTCAAGACTTTGTAAAGG
>JBFYZC010000054.1:0-4082 GCA_041309705.1 Bacillota bacterium
CCATCTTATTTATCTTGCCAGAACCCAATGGGCAGGATGCACTCCCCCTGCGCTGCGCGCTTCCCCCTCATCAGGGGGATTGGTTTGGAGCAAGGAGATACTTTAGTTGCAAGCTAGTTAAACTCTGCTTTTAGTTGCCTTTTCCCCCATTAGAAGTGTTAAGTACTCGATATCAACTACACCTTTTAATCTCCCATGACCGCTCCCAACCCCAAACCCCCTGACGAGGGGGTAACAAAGTGGGGGAGTGCTTTATAAAGGGGCTGTTGCATTTTGCAACAGCCCCTTTATTTTTAAAAAGATTTAATTCATCTCTTGTCAAATAGCTGAGGAAATGGTATCTTTAAGAGGTGGGTTGATTAAAATCAAGCCTATATTTTTGATGTAAAAACACTTTTAGTGTTTTTTATTGAATTTCATTATCTCGAAGATAGTTAGGAGGTACATCATGGGAGAAAATTGCAAGTGCAAATGTAATTGTACAGGAGAAACAGACCCGCGTTATGGTCAGTTAGACCAGTTGATCAAGGAATATCAGGGTAAACCAGGGGCGTTAATTCCAGTATTGCATAAAGCCCAAGAGATTTTTGGCTATTTACCCGAGAATGTTCAGGTGAAAGTTGCCGAAGGATTAGATGTCCCCTTAAGTGAAGTTTATGGAGTAATCACTTTTTATTCGCTTTTCTCTACCAAACCACGTGGTAAACATACCATTGGTGTTTGCATGGGAACTGCTTGCTATGTAAAGGGAGCAGCACAAGTGCTGGAAGCTTTACAGAAAGAGTTGCAAGTTAAAGTTGGTGATACTACTCCTGATGGTCTTTTTACATTGACGATGACACGTTGTTTGGGTGCATGTGGCTTGGCGCCAGTAATTACTATTGGTGATGATGTTTATGGGCGTTTGGTGGCAGAAAAAGTACCCGAGGTTTTAAATAATTATCGTAAAGCTTGATTTGAGATTTCGATTAACTTTGTGATAAGACTAATGAATATTTTATATAGTAACATTTGTGAAATCGCTCACAAAGTTTTGTTTTAAAGTTTAAATTAATTTAATTAATACTAATTATTATAATATTAGTAATTAACCAGAAAGTGGGGAGCAGTTATGGGAACATATAAAGCGCAGGTTTATGTTTGTGCTGGTGCGGGATGTATCTCCTCTGGTTGTAAAGAGGTACAGAGAACATTATTAGCTGAATTAGCCAAACATGGCTTGGAAGAAGAGATTCGCGTTTTAGAAACAGGATGTATTGGTAGTTGTGATCTGGGACCAGTAATTTTAGTTTATCCTGATGGGATTTTTTATCAAAAGGTTACAGCTTCCGATGTCGCAGAGATCGTTACTGAACATATTAAAAATGGTCGTCCGGTAGAACGGCTTTTTTATCGTGATAATGAAAATAAAGCACTTGCTAAATATGATGAGATCCCTTTCTTTAATCGTCAGAATCAGATTGCTTTACGTAATGTTGGTTTTATTGATCCATTATCACTTGATGATTATTTAGCACGTGACGGTTATAAGGCGTTAGAGAAATCCTTAAAAGAATATACTCAAGCACAATTGGTCGAAGAGATTAAACGTTCTGGTTTGCGTGGACGGGGTGGCGCAGGTTTCCCAACCGGATTGAAATGGGAGATTACCATGAAGGTTCCGGGAGAAATTAAATATGTGGTCTGTAATGCTGATGAAGGCGATCCAGGTGCGTTTATGGATCGCAGTATTCTTGAGGGTGATCCACATTCGATCATTGAAGCGATGGCAATTGCAGGTTATGCGATTGGTTCCAATCAAGGCTTTGTTTATGTGCGCGCTGAGTATCCTTTGGCAGTGGAACGTCTGGGTCAGGCAATCAAAGATGCCAAAAAAGCTGGGATGTTGGGCGAGAAAATCTTTGGCACTTCCTTTAGTTTTGATTTAGAGATTCGAGTCGGAGCAGGTGCTTTTGTTTGTGGAGAAGAAACCGCCTTGATTGCTTCGATTGAAGGTAAACGTGGTGAGCCCAATCCTAAACCACCATTTCCGGCTAGCAAAGGAATCTGGGGCAAACCAACCCTGATTAATAATGTTGAGACCTATGCTAATATTCCAATGATCATTTTAAAAGGTGCAGAATGGTTCGCGAGTATCGGAACTGAGAAAAGCAAAGGAACGAAAGTCTTTGCAATGGCTGGTAAGATCAATAATACTGGTCTGGTTGAAGTACCAATGGGAACTAAGTTACGCGAGATCATCTTTGAGCTGGGTGGCGGAATTCCAAATGGCAAGAAGTTTAAAGCAGCGCAAACTGGTGGTCCTTCGGGTGGTTGTTTAACTAATGAACATTTGGATCTGACCATGGATTATGATTCGCTAATCTCCGCGGGTTCGATGATGGGTTCGGGTGGTCTGATTGTGATGGATGAAGACACCTGTATGGTGGACGTCGCCCGTTACTTCCTTGATTTTACTCAAGATGAATCATGTGGTAAATGTACCCCATGTCGGATTGGTACTCGACGAATGCTGGAGATTTTAACGAGAATTACTGAAGGCAAAGGTGTTCCGGAAGATCTGGAAACTTTGGAGACTTTAGCTACCCATATTAAGAGTACTGCTTTGTGTGGTTTGGGTCAAAGTGCGCCAAATCCGGTACTTTCTACGATGAAGTATTTCCGGGATGAATATGAGGCACATATCTATGAGAAACGTTGTCCATCTGGAGTCTGTCAGGGCTTGCTGAAATATCAGATTAAACCTGATCTTTGTAAAGGTTGCTCGCTCTGCGCCAAAGCCTGTCCAGTCTCAGCAATCTCTGGTCAACCCAAGAAAGTTTACGAGATTGACCAAGCCAAATGTATTAAATGCGGTCTTTGCGAACAGAAATGTCCGTTTAAGGCAATTGAACGCAAATAAATCTGTATTTGTAGAGACACACGACCGTGTGTCTCTTTCATATTAAAATCTCGCCAGCATTGGGAAGGTGGTAACCAGATTTTTTTAAGTCTTCACCTAATCGAAATAGCGCAAGATCTTTCTGCTTTGCCTCCAGCATCAGATCAAAATCCTGCTCTAATTGCTGTGCCAGCTTTAAAAAATCCACCACGATGTCAGGATTGATAAAATCCGCATGGTTGCGTGGGTTTTTTTGATCTCTGGGGCTGGAGCAGTGCAATTTGGGCAGGAGATTTCCCCAGGTGGCAAAGACTTCTGGTAAGAGGCTTTGGATCTCCTCGCCTTGATTTAGAAGCTGTTGGTGATGTAGATCAAGTACCATTGGAATTTTTAATTTTTGACAGAGTTTTAGGACTTCTGGAGCGGTAAAAGAGCGATCATCATTCTCCAAGGTCAGGCGGGATTTAATCTTTTCAGGTAAAGTAATGAATTGTGCTGCAAAACGTGCTAAAGCAGTAGGAGAGTCGTTATATTTTCCACCGACATGAATGACTAATTTGAATTCGTCGCCCAAGCCCATTGCTTCGAGAACCTGAAGATGATACTCTAGATCACGTAGCGAAGCAGCTTGTACTTCTGGACGTGGACTATTGAGTAAGGTAAAATGATCGGGGTGTAAACTGACGCGGAACTGATTTTCTTTGACGAAAGCACCAATTGCTTTAAACTCTTGAGTCAAGTCGTTCACGAAATTCCAACCTTCAAATTGAGGATGAGTCGCTAAAGGTATTAATTTTGAGGTGAAGCGATAGACTTTAATCTGATCAAAATAATTTGCTTTGAGGATTCTGAGCGTATTTTCCAGATTAGTCCGAGAAATTTGGGTAAGACGTGCAATTTGATGCTCCATGGAGGAAAGTTTTTCAAGATTAGCCAAGGTAACTGTTTTGGAAGGAGAGCAATCCTGAAGACGCAAAGCATTTGCTACATAGCCCAAGCGTACCCGCAAAGTATTCACCACCTATATATTTACTGGTAAAGATCTTTCATTATATCAAGTGAAAATATCCAGCGTACTTGGTATTTTTCGCGAATATAAAATTAAATAGATCTTTCGTAAAATATATATAATTATTATAAAAAATTTTGTATAAAATGTGTTATAATTATAAAAATTCCTTAAAATAAAATAAACGGTCGT
>JBFYZC010000055.1:0-6094 GCA_041309705.1 Bacillota bacterium
GTTGTGTTTGCATTTTTGGTGGAATCTTATTGCTAAAATTCCTTACCTATTTTGTCTCTTGTTTTCTGCTGTTCAGTTTTCAAGGTTCATTTTTAATATTTTCTTCGTCAAAACTTTAAAAATTCGTTTTTTCGAAGCTTTAATATCTTATCATGTTTCATTCTAGTTGTCAATAACTTTTTGCTACTTTTTTAAGTTTTTTCTTGGTTGTTGTTTCATTTCACTATGTGATTTGGTTTGTTTTCACAGTTCTCACTCACACAGCTTTAATAGTTTATCACATCATTTTCTATCTGTCAACTACTTTTTTTGTTTTTTATTAAATAATCAAATCCAACAGTTGATTTATCAATGATGTTTCACAGCGAAAATTATTTTATCATGTAACCTTTATTCTGTCAACTGTTTTTCAATATATTTTCTCAAAACTTTCATCAGAAGAAACCACAGAAGTAAAGGTTCAAATACAACTGTTGTAGTCTATCATATTCAAAGGAATTTTGTCAAGATATTTTATTATTATTTCTATAATTTTTGATACCATTTCAAAAGTGAATTACTTACTAAACTAATTTGACCAGTAGCCACACAAGCTTCAACCGTTCGCGAACAATATCCACCAGTATCTGTTTTATTATAATCCAAACCGCAAACCAGCAAACATTTTTCTAAAATCTCTAAATTACGACTCCCAATATTAAAAATATCTTTCTCCCAAACAGCTTTTGCTCCACCATACAAATGCACTTGCAAATTATTTTTATTACAACCACGATTATTAAATTCATGCATCATCATAAAAACCGCAGTATCTGCAAAATACCCTGGTTTGAGAATTGCTTTTTCAGCATCAATATTCGAATCAGGTAAAGCAACATGCGACATCCCCAACACCTTTCGAATTGGACAATAAATAATCACAGCAACACAAGAACCCAATCCAAAAGTTTTCACTATATCATCAATATCTTCGGTAATTACAAAGTCTCCCACCCCAACAAAATGATACATCTCTTACAACTCACTTATACAAGAATAAATTGCACTTGGAATCTCTGACAAACCAATTTGAAAATCAAGTGCACCAATCTCCATCGCTACCTTCGGCATGCCATAAACCACTGAAGAATCCCTATCTTGACCAATTGTTTTTGCACCACGTTGACGCATTAAAAGTAATCCATTCGCGCCATCAGCACCCATCCCAGTCAAAATTATTCCAATTGCTTTTTCACCTGCTTGTTGTGAAACAGATTCAAAAAGCACATCTATTGAAGGACAATGTCCATTGACGCGCTCTCCTTTATAACATTTAACCCGATAGTTATTCCCATATCGCAAAACCGTCATCTGATGCTCACCTGGAGCAATTAAAACTCTTCCGGGATAAAGATGATCCCCATCTTCAGCTTCTTTAACCTCTAACAAACAAGAATTATTCAACCGCTCTGCATATATCTTCGTAAAATTAGGTGGCATATGCTGCACAATTACAATACCCGGCATTTCACGCGGTAATGCTTTTAAAATATATGCGATTGCTTCAGTGCCACCTGTCGAAGCACCAATTGCAATTAATCCACCTGTATTATTATTTGTTTTAGACAAGTTTTTCGAATTATAATCTTTCTTTAAGTATCCCACCTTTGCCGTCGAAGCAATTTTAATCTTAATTAATAACTCATTTGCCATTGTTTCAAATTTACGTATATCACAAAAATCCGATTTTATTACATAATCAACTGCTCCTACATTTAATGCATCAAAAATTCGCTCATCAAATTCATTTAAAATTACTACCGGAAGCGGATATTGTGGTAATAATCGTTGCAAAAATTCAATCCCATTCAGTTTTGGCAAATCAATTTTAATCGTTAGTACATCCGGTTTAAATTCCAAAATTTTATCTCTCGCCTCGTAAGCATCTCCTGCAATTCCAACTACTTCGATACATCGATCCAAAGCCAGCTTACGCGCTAACGTCTCACAAAATAAAACTCCATCATCAACAATTAATACCTTCACCTTATGTTTGATTGTCACATTTACTATTCCTTTCTATACACCGCTGGCAAGATATATTTATAACCAGCTTCGTCACGTCCTATCGACTCCGAGTGACCAATAAAAAGAAATCCTCCCGATTCAGTAAGCTCATAAAAACGATTTATCAGCCGTTTTTTAGTAGCCGAATCAAAATAAATCATCACATTACGACAGAAAATAACATGAAATTTCTTCTTAAAAGGAAATGGTTGATTATTCAGATTCAAAAAACGAAAGACCGCTTCCTGACGTATTTGATCCACAATTTTATAGCGATCGTAATCATACTTCATAAAATATTGGCGTAACCAATTATCCGGAAGATTAATCAGTTGTTCGCGATGATAGATTCCCTGAGTTGCAATATCTAAAACATTACGCGAAATATCCGTCGCTAAAATTTTAGTATCCCAGAGATTCTTTTTTTCACCAAAAAAATCCGCCATAATCATCGCCAATGTATATGGTTCTTCTCCACTAGAACAACCCGCACTCCAAATTCGTAAATCTCGACTGCTACTATATTTCACCAAATACGGTAAAACTTCCTTCTGAAAATAATTAAAATGTTCTGATTCTCTTAAAAAGTAGGTATGATTGGTAGTCAACTTATTAATTAGTAAAATTGACATCTCACCAGTAGCGTCTGCGACTAATTTTTCATAAAATTCACCAAAACTATTCAAACCCCTTTGAATCAAAATGTTTTGCAAGCGACTTTCAATCAGCGCACGTTTTTCAAAGAGATTAATTCCATAGTTTTCACTTACATAATTAGAAATTAAATTAAATTCATAATCATCTAATAAAATCATCCTATATTACTCCTAAATCATAACTTCATTATGCAAATGCCGTTAGCGTACTATATATTTTTCGGTAAAGATCTTTCATTTTAACGAGTGAAAATATCCAGCGTATTAAGGATTTTTCGCGAAGGTAAAATGAATTAGATCTTTCGGAAAATATATTTTTTCCTTATAAAGAAAATTCACTAATTGTCTCCAACTCCTCATCATTCAAAAGGCGACGACACTCCAAAATCAATTTTACCCCATTACTACTCTTGCCAATTCCTTTAATAAATCGATTAGTACCTGCAAAATTAGGAGGTGGCACAATTGATTCGTCCTTGATATTAATTACTTCTGCCACTCGATCCACAATCAACCCTACCAAATAATCAGAAAAATCAATTACCACAATACATGTTCGCTCATTATACTGATGAACTTCTTTGCGAAAACGCACTCGAACATCCAAAACAGGAATAATTTTACCACGTAAATTAATAACTCCTTTAACATAATCAGGCAATTCTGGCACAGTTGTAATCGTTTGCATACCAACAATTTCAGTTACATACTTAATTTCAATTCCGTACTCTTCACGATCTAAAGAAAAAATTAAATACTTTTCTTTCTGAGTCTCTTCTGCCGTCTCCGCTACTAGATCCATAATTTCTGCCATCTTAAAGACTCCTTTCATTGATTTATTGCCAAAAATTGCTCTCTTAAAAATATCGTCAATTTTACTTGATTACTTTAGTAATAAGTAAAACCTCTTTAAAGGATCACTAAAATCTTTAAAGAGGTCTATTTTTAATACTTTCCGAAATCCTGTTCCAGATTAATGACCATTGAATCCTTAGTTTTGATTGAATCCCGCTTAAAAACCGGAATCTTCTTAGTCATTAATTCCTTATTAACCAATCGCTCAATCATCGCCTTAAGCTTAGGAGATAATTCCTCTAAATCATCTAATTCATCCAGAATATCTTGATCCGGCTTAAGCACAAATTTATTAACCATCTGTTTCAAATTCTGTGACTGATTTGATAATTCCTGACTCGAAGCCGCACTTTGTTCTGCAGTTGCCGAGCTACTTTGAGTCACATCAGAAATCTGGTTCAAACCAATCATCACCTGTTGTACTCCCGAAGCCTGTTCCTTGGATGCCAAAGCAATCTCATCCATAAAACTTGCCACATTCGCCGTCATCGTCATGATATCTTTCAAAGCGTTAGCAGTCTCTTCAGCGATTTCTGTACCTTTCAAAATCTTTTGTACTGATCCTTCAATCAAACCAGAAGTATCCTGTGCCGCCTCCGCACTACGCACTGCCAGACTACGTACCTCATCTGCCACCACTGCAAAACCCTTGCCATACTGTCCTGCTCGAGCAGCTTCTACAGCAGCATTAACTGCCAAAATGTTAGTCTGAAAAGCAATCGAATCAATCACTTTAATAATCTTCGAGATACTTTCCGAAGCAACCTTGGTCTCTTCCATTGATTTCAACATCTCGGTCATTAAACCATTACTCTTAATCGCAAATTCTTGAGATTTCATCGCCAATTCGCTTGCTTTAACCGCACTAACAGCACTCTGTTTGGTTTGTGTTGCCATCTGCGTTACCGAAGCACTAATCTCTTCAATTGCAGCGGCTTGCTCAGTTGAGCCTGACGAAAGGTTACAGCTTGCCAAAGAGACTTGACTGGCTCCTGAGGCAACTTGTTCTGAGACCACATTGATCTCACGAAACATTTCATTAAAAGAATTGACCATTTGTTCCAGAGCATCTTTAATCGTTCGAAAATCACCTTGATAAGAATCTTTAATCTCCAGATTAAAATTACCACGTGACATCTCCATTAGAAGCTCCGCAATCTCATTAATTTGCGTCGTTAAATTCTTAATCGTGCTATTGAGCGCATTTTTTACCTTAATAAAATCACCTTGATAGTCACCCACAATCTCCACTTGCAGCTTACCTTCTGCTAAAGCTTGCAAAACACCAGAAGTCTCATCAATCGGTGCAATCAACGCATCTAGCGTACGGTTAATTCCCTTAATCAAATCTTGATAACTACCTTTTAATTTTCGAACATCACCACGCACTTCCAAAGCTCCTGTTTGTGCTGCATTAATTAATGCATCAACTTCGCTAAATAAACTACGTAAATTACCAAGCATCTTTTTGAAAGCATTCGTCAGATCGCCTGATTTATCCATCAAGACACTTTCCTCTTGCAAATCATCCAATTCACCTTCTCCGATTCGCGAAGCCAGCTTAGCAATTGCACGTAGATTATTTTGCATTTGTCGAAAAGCTTCAGTCAATCGTCCAACCTCATCATTACTCTCTTTTAAAAGAATCTCACCCGAGAGATCATCACTAGCAATTCGTTTGGCAATCTCAGTTAATTCTTGCAATGGATGGGTAATCTTTCCGGCAATTCGATTAATAATTAATCCTAAAATCAGACAAATCAAAAAAATCTCTACCAAAAAAAGATTGATCTGATTTCGCATTGCTTGATTACGATACGCTTTGGTTAAGCCCAGTTTAATCTCTGCAATCTGTTTATCTTCATAAATAGCCTTCTTCGTCACCCAGATTAACTGTTTCTGATGTTGCTTGAGTAACTTTCGATAAACCATCTTGCCACTCTGATCTTTAATTTCAAGACTAGCAATTTCCCGATCTTTAAAAAAGGCTTTCATATTCTTCGAGATTCCTTCTTGATCATAATTCCATAATGGATTTACCACAGCCAGTGCCAAGATATTCGCCGTTAAAGAAGTACTTACAATCTCCGCTTTCTCATTTAACTCTCGTTGATTATTGGCGGCTTCAAAGTAATACTTGATGATCTGATCGCCCACTAAAACGAGCACCAGAAAGACTAAAACCGGAATCACAAAACGATCTTTAACACTTTTAAACTTATAAGTATCAAACTTAATCAATTTTTTAGAATCAAATTCTAGCCCTTTAACAAATTCTAGCAATGCTTGGCGCTTCATTTTTTGCCTCCTTGCAAAAACTCAATACTTCCCGAAATCCTGTTCCAGATTGATTACTGGTGCAACTTTAGGATTCACCGTTTCATCCTTCAAGCTGGGAGCAGTCTTTTTAATCTGCGCCTGATTCATCACTTGCTCAAGCATTGCCAACATCTCCGGCGAGAGATTCGACATATCAAAGGTTGGTTTGTTAGTAGTTTTCAGGACAAATTTATTAACCATCTGTTTCAAATTCTGTG
>JBFYZC010000056.1:0-2557 GCA_041309705.1 Bacillota bacterium
AACCGTAGTTTTACAAAAAACAACTTACAATAATTTACGAAAGACCCACCAGAAGAGATTCAACCAACAGAATAAAGTAAGATAAATCAACCATTTGACCGCAGTATTTAATCTCTCGGCAACTGCGATTTTTTGTGACAGATAGCTACGACGTAATTCCTGCCAATGATTAACTGTTTTGGTAATATAACTGCGCGTCTCGGCATATTTAGGTTCAAATCCGGGGCGAACATTACCCAAACCAGCATTATAAGCCTCCAGTGCCAAATCTACTCGCCCATGATAGATATCCATCAAATACCGGAGATACATCACTCCCACCCTCACATTTGCATCAATCTCGTAGATGCACTGCGCCGAAGGACAGGCGAACCGCGAATGATGCTTCCCCGAACAAGTCGAATTACTATAGTCATTCCAAACTGAGGGCATCAGTTGCATTAGTCCTTTTGCACCTGCTCTCGAGGTCGCATAACGATTAAAATTACTCTCTTGACGAATCAGCGCATAAACCAGATAAGGATCAACATTGTATTCCAACGCATATTTATTAATCGCGCGAATTATCGGCTGTGCCTCACCTGCTAGTACCTCATGGTTGCCATCATGTTTTGACAGGAGTTCAATTGTCTTATACATCGAGCTTTGTGCAGTATAGATTCCTGCTGCAGTTAATAGCATCACCACAGTCGTAAAGAGAAAAAAGCAATATAGCCAGGTTCGATCGGGAAGATCTTTTTTGCGAAATGAATCCCAGAACATAATCAAGGGACTTAATAAAAACATCACCAAAAGTAAGAACCATCGTTCAATTCCACTACGCTTTTTATACTTAAATTTACGTTTGGTGTCGCGTGTGATTCGCGCCATCCTTTACACCACCTAATAATTGACTCTTATTCCTCAATTATTAGTAAATTTCGCCAATAATCTTCCAAATCCCTTTATATATCCAATAATCTATATATTTTCCGATAAAGATCTTTTATTTTACCGAGTGAAAATATCCAAAGCACTAAGGATTTTTTACGAAGGTAAAATGAATTAGATCTTTCGGAAAATATCTGCTAAAGATAAATAAATGAGACGCACTACGAGGCGTCTCTAAAAATCACTTAATCAATTTTCCCAAAAAACTCTTGGCTTTTTTGCCTGCGGCAACTTCTTCATGATAAGTCAATTCAGTAATCTTACCTTCAATCATCACTTTACTCTGATCCAAGCTTAACTGTTTAATATGTAGCTGCTCACCTTTGATCTCCAGAACTTCTCTGGTCGTCTCTAAGATAATCTTCTCCTGATCGTAACTGACTAAATTTAAGACTCCTTCAACTCCCAATAATTCTCGATTGTTTAAACTTAATTGATGTAAACTTTTCTCAACTGGACTCTTCCGTTCTTCCACCTCAATCCCTCCCGACTGCTAAGTAATCAATAAATTGTATTCACCTAGCCGCCAGAATAGGACAACTTTCTACCAGATCTTTGAGAGATGTGCTTTGGGATAGTAATGTTTGACAATCTCTTTCGGAGAACGCCCCTGTTTTGCCAGAGCATAAGCCCCCCATTGACATAAGCCCACGCCATGTCCAAAGCCACGTCCACTTAATTTAACTGCATTTGGTTTGTTTTCAATATCCAAGAGCCAGATTGACCTCACCTTCTCTGGTCCAAAAGCCAGTCGAAAATTACCGCCCTCCATCATTACACTACCTTGATCGCCAGTCACACGAACTTCGGTAGCGCGATAAGTACTTTTGCTACGTTTAACAACCTCGATTTTCTGTAGATTGCCAATCTGTTTACCCATTCCTTTCAGAGCGTTAGCCGCATTTGCACTCGTCAAGGTGGAATCCCAGAAAAGCTCCTCTTTAGGAATCACTTTCTCCTCCGGACACTTCACCGGAGTAATATATGGCGGCTCTTTACCAGGGTACGCCAACCCTTCCTTCGCATAAGTGGTATGTCCCCCACAACTTGCCGAGTACCAGCCCTTGATGTACTTTTCTTTATAAGTCAACACCTGTCCTTTAGTCATCTCCACCGCCTTACGGATCATTGGAGTAATCGAAGCGGCATTATATGCCTGTGCCTCAGTTTCATCAGTCGAAATATCAGTCCCATGAAGCTTTCTCGTGCCACCTCGACTCAAAAATTCCATCGTAAACGTACGCGCAATAATCGCTTGCGCCGCATAGGCATTCAAAGCCCAGCCTGGTTTCATCTCTCCAGCGACTACCCCCACCAGATACTCCTCCAGATCCATCTGTTCCTTCTTCCCGGTATCTTTCATATAAACAGTAATCTGTGGTGGTTTCCCAAAGCGCGTCACATAACTCTTAAAAAGCGTCCCTTCTTTACCCGGACAACCCGTTAAACTGAGCAACAAAATTCCTACCAAAATTGCCAGCGACAAACCTCGTAAATGCTTCATCACTTTCACCTTCTCAAAAAGATTTTCTTCGCTAGCATTTCAGTTTCAGCTGATTTTTATGCTAGAGGAAGATGGAAGATTTTAGCATGGAAAAAGGCTGGAATCTGGATGCTGGAATTCACT